>CAZCER010000024.1:0-16830 GCA_964497385.1 uncultured Armatimonadia bacterium
CATGCGTGATGTAGGCGCACTCCGGCGAGAAGCCCTCGACATGCTGAGCCTCGCGCTGGAGGTAGCTCTCAGGGATCATCGCAGGGAAGTACACGTTCTCGTGCCCTGAGGCCTTGAAGGCGTCATCGAGCACCCGGACCATGTTCTCCCAGAGCGCGTAGCCGTACGGTCGAATCGTCATGCAGCCGGCGACGGGGCTGTTCTCGGCAAGCTTGGCCTTCCGCACCACGTCCTGATACCACTCAGGGAAGTCCGTATGGAAATCCGCTATGAAACGCTCCGTCTGACCGGACACTCGCGCAACACCCTTTCCATGCTCCGGCCTTGGGGGCCGCGAACGCCGAATACTACCACGCCTTCCGGCGGGGAGGGAAGCCAGGCCGGATCGCCCCCCCACCACGCCCCCGTTTTGCCTTCGAATGTTATCTATTGCGTCCGAAGAAAACACCTGCTAGACTACCCCCCGTTGGGAAAGCGCTTTCTGGACTGATTCGATGCACACGATCTACGACGTAGCCGCAGCAGCCGAGGTCTCCATCGCCACCGTCTCGCGCTTCTTCCAGGGCAGCGATCAGGTTCGCGAGGACCTTCGCCGCCGCGTCCTGGAGGCCGCCGGCGAACTTGGCTACCAGCCCAACGCCCTGGCCCGCACCTTGGCCAGCGGGCAAAGCCACTCCTTCGGCGTCGTCATCCCGCCCAGCCTCGCGAACCCCTACTTCGCGACCCTCCTCGAGCACTTGTGCGCCTCGTCCTGGCGACATGGCTATGAGGCGATGGTCGCAGTCCCACGGGGTCCCCAAACCGGCGATCTCCTGAAAGCGCTTGCCGCTCTTGAGCGCAGAATGGTGGATGGAGTCCTCGTCTGGGCCGACGAGGAGTTCGCTGAGGCCTACTTGGCCGCGCGGGGCGCGACCGACGCCGTCCCCGTGGTCATGCTCGGGTGCCTCCCCACCGTCGATCTGCCTCTGGTGGCGCCCGACGAGGAGAGCGGCGGCTACGAGGCGACGCGCCACCTCATTGACTTGGGGCACACGCGCATCGCGTTCCTCTGCATGAATGAGCCCGAACCGCGTCGGCACGGACGGGAGTCTGGCTACTTCCGCGCTCTGGCCGAGACGGGCCTCGAGCCTCTGTCTGTTCAGGCGTACGGCAACATGGAGAACGGGCGTCACGCCATGGCGTCGCTGCTCGACGAGAGCCCTGACGTCACCGCGGTTGTGGCGCATAGCGATGAAGTCGCTTTCGGCGCTCTGAAAGCGCTTGCCGAGCGCGGTCTCCAGGCCCCGCGCGATGTCTCGATCGTCGGATTCGACAACCTTCCGTTGGCCAGTTACTCCAGCCCTTCCCTGACCACCGTCGAGTATCCCATCGAAGACATGGCCCTTATCGCCGTCGATCTGCTCGCCGCGGCCGCGCGCGCGGAACGCGGCGAGGCCCCGTCAGCCCGAGTGCTTGTCCGCCCCCGGCTAGTCCGACGCGAGTCCACGTGCGCTCCTCCCACGGCGTCCCCGCCCAACCAAAGCCCCCATGGGCCCCATACCGGGCCCGCATGACACGCCCCGGCGTGGAGAAAGGAAACTGACCCATGCGCAATCGCACTGGCTTCACCCTCATTGAGCTTCTCGTCGTGATCGCCATCATCGCCATCTTGGCAGCGATCCTCTTCCCGGTCTTTGCCAAAGCGCGCGAGAAGGCTCGCCAGACGGCGTGCCTCTCGAACGCCCGCCAACTCGTCACCGGCCTCATGCAGTACACCCAGGACCATGACGAGACCCTCCCGGCCGAGGTGGCCGCGGTGGTTCCCGGCGAGGACGGCGGCATCGTGTGGCAGATCAACCCGTACGTGAAGAACACGCAGATCTGGGTCTGCCCGTCTTGGCGAGAGGAGATCTGGGTGACTTGCCCCGGAGACCGCACTGTGGCGACGTACCAGTCCCACGGCGACGCCCGGAACGTGAGCCTCGCCGCCATCGAGCAACCCGCGAGCAAGGTCTTCTTCAAGGAAGGCGAGCAGTACTGCGGGTTCTTCTGGGCCCATTGCCACCAGTGGGACTGCTGCTCCCCCACCGACCTCCACAACGAGGGCTTCAACAACGGCTTCTTCGACGGACACGCCAAGTGGATCAAGCGCTCCAGCCTGATCGCCGACGAGACGGGCTTCTTCGAGCTGTAGAACACGGGGCGCGCGGCGCTCCCAGCCGGAAGGAACGTTCGATCATGAGAACCATCGCAACGCTGCTCGCCGCCTCCCTCTGCCTCGGCGTGATCGCGCTGTTCGCCGGATGCAATGCCAAGCCCGGCGACGAGGGCGGCAAGACCGCCGCGGAGATCCGCGCCTCGGGTCCCGAGGCCGGCAAGGCCGGAATCCTGTCCAAGGGCGGACCGCGGGCCGAGACGGCCAAGTAGCCGGAACGGAGTCGCGCGGGGCGGAGCCGCGTCGCCCGGGACACGGCGATCGGCCCCGCCCCGTCGCGCACCCCGCTCGGGCCGGGAGGTGGCTCTGTGCCTGACGTAGACGCGCCGAGACTCGAGGCGTCGGAGACCGATCGGCCGGCGGTGAAGCGGCCGCGCGGTTTCAGCGCCGGCTTCTGGATTCTGGCGACCCTTTGCGCCGCGGCGGCGGCGGTCGCCGTTTTCTACGCTCCGGATCTCAAGGGCATGATCACCCTGAAGCCCTGGAATCGGACTGGCGCCGCCCAATGCGTCGACGCGTTCGCGGCCGCGGTGCGAGCCGGCGACCGGGCCGGGGCCGAGACGCTCGCGCCGGGGCTGGAGTGCTCGGACGATCTCTCGAAGATCAAGTCGCCGGGCAAGGACCCCCGCCAACCGTTGCGGGACGTCGAGGAGCAGTTGCCGGCGGGTTCCGCTTCCGAGGGTGAGTTCGACTACGCCTACGCGTATTCCGAACTGAAGCTCGTTGTCCGGGCCGCGACCGGCGTCTCCGTGCGCTACACGCTCGTCCCCGGCGGCCGCGGCGCCTGGACCATCCGCGGCTTCGAGAGGGTCGCGCAGGGCCCGAAGAGCGATGCGCCGCGGTAGAGGCCGCTCCCCGCATTGCCCCGCGCGTCTCGACATGCTAGTCTGTGCCCGACGGCTGGACCTTCTTGGGGCGAGGTAGTGCATGGGCACCATCTATGATGTTGCCGCAGAGGCGCGTGTCTCCATCTCGACCGTCTCGCGGGTGTTCCAAGGCAACGAGCAAGTGGGCGATGAGCTGAAGCGGCGCGTGCTCAAGGCCGCCGAGAGGCTCGGGTATCAGCCCAACAGCCTCGCACGCGCCCTCGCGCAGGGCCGCAGCAACGCCTTTGGCGTGATTCTGCCCGTCGGACTCGCGAACCCCTACTATGGCACGATGCTCGAACGCATCTGCTCGTCCGCCTACCGCCACGGCTTCGAGACCGTGGTGTCGGTGCCCCGCGACTGGAGCGTCGAGGGGTTCCTTCAGGCGGCGGCGAGCCTCGAGCGGCGCATGATCGACGGCCTGGTGCTTTTCACGTCCGCGCGCTTCGCGGAGGCCTACCGCGCGGCCCGCACCACGATCCGCGTCCGGGGCTACGACACCTCCTGGTGGTCGGCGCGCTCCGAGGCGTGGGGCTTCCCCTTGTCACCCCCGATGAGGAGATGGGCGGTTACGAGGCGACGCGGCACCTGCTGACGATGGGCCACCGCCGAGTCGCCTTCCTCTGCATGGCCGACGAGGGGCCCAGAGCGCACGGTCGCGAGTCGGGCTACCTCCGAGCCATGCGTGAACAGGGCGCCGAGCCCATCACCGTGACCGGATACGCGGACATGGCCGGGGGACGGCGAGCCGCGCTCGATCTGATGGCCGCCCACCCCGACGTGACGGGGATCGTCGCGCATAATGACGACGCGGCGCTGGGGGCCCTTCGCGCTCTCTCGGAACTCGGGCTGCCCAGCCCGAGTCAGGTCTCCGTTGCCGGCTTCGACAACGTTCCGCTGGCGGCCTACGCCTGCCCGGCCCTCACGACCGTCGACTATCCGGTGGAGGACCTCTCATTCCTGGCGGTCGAACTCCTCCAGGCCTTCATCAGCGGGAAGCGGGAGGACGATCCTCCCACCCAGCTTCTCGTACAGCCGCGACTCGTGGTCCGCGAGTCCACCGCCCCGCCCCCGAAGAACTGACCCGACCTCCGACACGCCGCGCCTTGACGACGAAGGGGTCCGCGCGTCGGCGCCGAAGTCATCGGGCGAGCATCGGGAAGGGAGACCGCTCTCATGCCCCTGGACACCTATGTGACGCCCCACCCCTACCCGGGCAAGCTGATCGTCGTCGAGGGGATCGACGGCTCGGGCAAGAGCACGCAGCTCGACCTGCTCCGGAAGTACCTCGAGAGCGAGGGGCAGCCTGTCCACTTCACCGAGTGGAACTCCTCGCCCCTGGTCAAAGGCACCACCAAGGAGGGCAAGAAGAAGAAGGTCCTCACCCCGACGACCTTCAGCATCCTCCACGCCTGCGATTTCGCGGACCGTCTTTCCTACGCGATCCTGCCGCCCTTGAAAGCCGGCATGCTCGTGTTCGCGGACCGCTACATGTACACGGCTTTCGCTCGCGACGTGGCGCGCGGCGTCTCGCCGCAATGGGTGCGGAGCATGTACAGCTTCGCTCCCAAGCCCGACATCGCGTTCTACTTCCAGATCACCCCGGACGTCTCGGTGCAGCGGATCCTCGTCGGGCGCCCGCAACTCAAGTACTACGAGGCGGGCCTCGATCTGGGGCTCTCGGATGACCCTGTCCGGAGCTTTGAGCTGTTCCAGGGCGCGATCGTGAAGGAGTACGACTCGATGGTCGACGAGTTCGGCCTCACGGTCATCGACGGAACGCGCCCGATCCACGTTCAGCAGACCGAGATGCGCGCCATCGTGCACGAGCGCATCGGCGCGTACCTGGACGAGCGCAGCCCGAAGCCGCGGCGGAAAGCGCCCGCCGCGCGCGTCGCCTCCACGGCCAAGACCCCGACGAAGGCCGCGGCCAAGACGGCCGCCAAGACGCCGGCGAAGCGCAAGACGAATTCCTAGACTGACCGAGCGCAGTTTGAGGCAGGGGGCAAGACATGGCGAGCAAGAGGCGTGCACGGTGGCTGGGCTATGGGCTCCCGTACGAGAACATCGACGAACTGCCGGGGCGCATGATCGTCATCGAGGGCACCGACGGCGTTGGCCGCTCCACGCAGATGGAGATGCTCACCGCCTGGATCGAGTCCCAGGGCTTCGGCGTGATCAACACCGGCTGGACGCGCTCGAAGATGATGGGCCCCGCGATCGATGACGCCAAGGCAGGGCACACACTCGGGCCGTACACCTTCAGCTTGCTCTACGCCGTGGATTTCGCCGATCGGCTCGAACTGCAGATCCTCCCGGCCCTCAAAGCGGGCTTTGTGGTCGTCGCCGACCGCTACGTCTACACGGCCTTCGCGCGCGACGTCGTGCGCGGGCAGGATCCGCAGTGGGTGCGCGAACTTTTCGGCTTCGCCGTCGAGCCCGATCTCGTGATCTACCTCGACATCAGTCCGGAGGAACTCATGCCCCGGATCCTCAACGGCAAAGGCATGACCTACTGGGAGTCCGGGATGGACCTCAAGCTCGCCGACAACATCTACGACAGTTGCATGGAGTACCAGCGGCGAGTGCTGGCGCGCTTCGACGAAATGGCCAAGGAGTACGGGTTCGAAGTCGTCGACGCCGCGGGCCCGAGAGAGCGAACCCAGCAGGCCCTCCGCAAGAAGGTCCAGCCGGTTCTCGACGCGATGGTCAAAGAGCGGCGTGACTAGAGCCCTCCGCGGCCGTAGAGCCTCTCGACGTTCGCGTGCATCAGCTTCTCGGCAAGACGCTCCGCCTGGTGCGTCGTGCAGAGGCCGTCGTTCACGCGCCGCGTGAGCGTCCGCGAAACCACGTGCTCCCACGCGAGGAGCGCTCCGTACGCGTCCTCGCTGGGAAGAGCGTCATCGCCCCACAGGATTCGGTCGGAACTCCTCGCCACGTCGAGATACTCGTTGAGCGCCCGCTCGGCGGCGTAGGTGGAGATGTACGGAAGCCAACAGAGGTCGGCGACCACGTTCGCGTAGTTGTGCAAGAGCCCGCCGATCTCATCCACCCACGGATAGCCGCAGTGGAAGAGGTCGAAGGTCACGTTCGGGCGCCGCGCGATCGTTCGTTCGAAGAACATCGGACCGCTCGTGGCAAGGCGCGCCAGCCCCAGATGAACCTGAACGGGCAGACCCTCGCGCTCGGCGATCTCGAGGGCGCGCTCGAAAACGACGTCTCCGAACGCAAGCAAATCCGTGTAAGCCACGTCCCCGTTCGCCCGAAACGCCCGCCGCGCCGCCTCCCGGTCGGGGCGGTCGAACGCCAGCGTTCGGTTGTACGCGAGCGGGTTCTTGATCGCGACAAGGCCGTTGCGCTTCGCCTCGACGAGGGTCGCGTCCATGGCGTCGAGGTACTCGTCCAGGGTCGCCGGATCGAACCCCTCGGTCTTCCACGGATCCACGGGCCAGTCGCCGAACTCGCCCGGCCGGCATCCCATGCACCAGTGGTCAATCCGGTAGGCGGGACGGAACAGCTCCGGTCTGCCGAGGTCCCATCCCGGCCTCGGGTTGCAGTCCAGCACGCCGTACAGAAGCCGCATGCGCTCCGTAAGAACCCGGACCTGATGCTCCGGGTCCTCGTGGGCGCGGCGCATCGCGTCGCTGATCGCGTCCCAGTTGTGCGGCGCTATCTCCCCGAGTCCGTAGATCTCCGCGACCGACTTCGAGAGCCAGGAGAAGTACGTGTTCGTCCCGATCTGGTCGATCAAGTCGGCCGGGTGCGCGTCGGGCTTCGCGGGCGGGATGCCCAGCCAGTTCACGTAACTCGACTGCAGCAATCGGTTGAGATCAAGCCCCGTGTGCCAGCCGTCCGCGAGGTGGTGAGTGTGTGAACTCGCGACCGGCATTCCTCGGATGACCCGCGCTAACCCACTCGCGTCCGTCATGTCCCTCTACCGTCCTCCCTCCGCGCGACGCGCGCGCCTCAGCCGAACAGCCGCTCGGCGTTCGCGTGCATCAGCTTCTCGGCGAGGCGCTCCGCCTGGCGGGTGGAGCAGAGACCGTCCTCCAGGCGCTGCGCGAGCGTCCGGGACACCACATGCTCCCACGCGAGAACGGCCCCGTAGGCCTCCTCGCCCGTCCACGTGTCATCGCCCCAAAGGATGCGGTCCGAACTCCGCGCCACGTCGAGGTACTCGTTCAAGGCGCGTTCGGCGGCGTAGGTGGAGATGAGCGGGAGCCAGCAGAGATCGGCGTATACGTTGCCGTAGTTGTGGAGAAGCCCGCCGATGTCATCGACCCACGGATAGCCGCAGTGGAAGAGGTCGAACGTGACCCCCGGGTACCGAGCGATCGTGGGCTCGAAGAGCATCGGCCTGCTCGTGCGAAGCCGCGCCAGCCCGAGATGCACCTGGATCGGCAGATGCTCGCGCTCCGCGATCTCGCAGATTCGGTGGAAGACGACGTCGCCGAACGCCAAAACGTCCGCGTACGGCGCCTCGCCCTCGGCCCGGAACGCGCGCTCGGCCGCGGCGCGGTCGGGATTATCGAAAGCGACGGTCCGGTCGTAGGCGAGGGCGTTCTTGATCGCGACCGCGCCGCGGGCCTTCGCCAGAACGATTCTCGTGTCGAGCGCGTCGAGGTACTCGTCGAAAGTCGCGGGGCGGAACGTCTCGTCATCCCAGAGGCTTCGGCCGCTGTGGTCGCCGGCGCCCGGTCGGTAACTCATGCACCACCGGTTGATCCGGTACGCGGGATGGAAGAGGTCTGGCCGGCCGTTGTCCGAGCCATAGTCGCCCAGAGCGTCCAGAACGTCGTACTGGAGACGACAGCGGTCGGTCATCAGGCGCGCGTGATGGATCGGGTCCTGGTGCGCGCTGCGGATCGCGTCGCTGATCGCGTCCCAGTTGTGTGGGGTGATCTCGCCCAGACCGTAGATCTCCGCGACGGCTTTGGAGAGCCACACGAAGTACGTGTTCGCGCCGATCTGATCGAGTAGAGCGGGGGGGTGGACCTCATGCTTCTCGAGCCGGTGCCCGAGCCAGTTCACGTAGCTGCCCTGCAGCACGCGGTTGAGGTCGAGGTCTCTGTGCGCGCCGTCCGGCCAGTGGTGCGTGTGTGAACTCACCACCGGCATTTCACGTACGAGCCGGGCTAAGGGGCCGGCGTCCGCCATTCTGATCTCCCGCCTTCCGGGTTCATGAGAAGCATCGTACTCGCTACTTCCCTCGAAGCGCGTCGTTCCCTGCCCAACGAAGGCCAGCCAAGGGCTGAGTCCGGGGGCGCCAGGCCGCGCGCCCAACCGCCCCGCGCACTCCGCGCGCCTCCGGAGCCCCTCAACAGGGGTGTCCGGAGGGACCGCGTCGGGCCTTTCGGCGCACCCATTGCGGGAGCCGCGTTCAGGCCGCCGCCCCCTAAGCTACGCGACGCCCTGCCAAGTCACCGCACGGACGCGCCATGCTGAGCCCTCGCGCGCCAAGTCGATCGTCACGTCGGCCGCGAGAGACTGCTCGACCGCGCCGACGTCCAGCGCGTGCCCCTCCAGCGCGATCTCTCCCACCAGCGACAGCCTGTATCGCACCGAGGCCGCGTCGCCGTCGATGGTGGACTCGATCCCCGACGGCGCCGCCGTGAGCTTGGCGAACCGGCCGAAGAGCGGCGAGAACCGTGCGCCCAGCTTCCGCAGATCCAGATCCGCGGAAGCGACCGATTCGAGAAGATCGAAGGAGCCCCGCTCCAGGCAGTTCGAGAAGGCGAACGCCGCGGCCAACACCAGCTCCGCATCGGTCGGCTCCCGCATGCGGACGGTCCGGCGCCCCTGGCGCTCGAGAGTCACGTCCGGTTTCTCGGAGACGACGGCGCCGTCCGTTCCTACATACTCCTGCGTCACACGGCCCGACGCCGTGACGCTCGAGGCCTCGGCGACCGCATGGCCCGCCGCCACGTCCCACGTGATCTCCGCCTCGTCGACGAGCGAGTACTCATGCACGAAGTCGCGACGGGTGCAGCCCGCGAACTCTCCCACGGTGACGGGCCGCGTTGGGCCCTGGAGATCCTTCACGGAGGCCTCCGAACGGCAGTGCAGAGTCGCCAACGTCCGGCCGTCTCGCTCCTCGATCCCCTCAACCGACCACACGAAGAGCACGGACGCGGAGCCGTCGCCGAGGGCAACGGCGTTCGGTCGCTCCCAACGGTCGCCGACCCGGACCGGCCGGGCGGGAAGCTCCAGGGAGTAGTTCTCGAGCAGATTCGAGAGCTGGGTGAGCGGATCGGAGTCCTCCTCCGGCGCGTCGCGCTCCAACACGAAGCCCGACGCCGTGAGCCGGATCGTCTCACACGACCCGAAACCGGACGACACCGGCGAGTCGACGACCGGCTCGCCGTCCAGCGTCATCCGCACCGATCCGCCCAAGTCGTACTCGTCATACAGAAGCGTGTCCCCCGAGGCCGGACGGAACCTGGCCAGGATGATGGCTGTGGACTCCAACACCTGAGCCGCCCCGTCCGACACGCCGGTCTCGCGCCCTGACACCTCCGCGACCACCGTGCGGTCGGTCGCGGTGTCAAAACGCAGCAGCACCTCGTCGGCCGTCCACGCGGGCGCGGCGACTAGAAGCGCCAGCCCAACCGCGCTCAGCGGCGCGGGAGGTCCTTCACCACGACGTGACATGCTCCGGCTCCCTCCAGCCCCGCGCAACCACCCGCCGAGCGCGCCTCCTCGGCCGCTAGCGCCCCTTGGTCACCAGGGCCGAACCGACGGGGGCGGTCGCTCGCGACTCGACGTTCCACGTGAGCACGATCCAGGCGCCGCCGCGACGCGTGAGCGCGAATCGCACCGGGGTGCCGTCATCCGCCGCGCAGACCAAATCGACCCGGCATTTGTCGAGCCGCCAGTCCACGTCCGTCGGCCCAGCCCCGTCGACCGGCACGATGCTCTCCACGGGTTTGGGCGGCGTTTGGGGCGAACCGCCCGGGGCCTTCATCGCGAGAATCGCGCCGTCCTCCACCACGAGTTGGATGCCCGGGGCGAGGCGCTCCACCCAAGCGGCGTCGTGCGCGCGCACCGCTTGGCCGAACTCGACGAGGGCCGCCGTCGCGCCGCCCGGGTTCCAGCGTTGCAGGACGTAGATCGCCCGCAGTTCCGCCGCGTAGAAAGCCACTGCCACAACGACAGGGATCACCAATAGCAGGCAGACCAGCATGGAGCGGCTCATTCCCGTTCGCTGTCCGCGGACGCCGCTCTTGCCCTCGGGCCCATCCACGCCGGTCTCCTGGCTTACGACCTCGCTTCCGCCGCTTTCTTCCGCCAATGCGAGCCTCACTCTCCGGCCTGACTCCCGCCACCGCACTCTGGGATTCGTCGTTCACCACCCACTGCCCTTGCTCCGCGGCGACTCGGCGACCTCCAGATGAACGGCGATCATTTTGAACAGAACAAAGAGGAATGTGTGAACGAATCGTGAAGTCGCCCTTGTTCCGGTATGGAGCGGCGCTTGTGCGAAGCGCTTTCTCGGCGCCTGGCGCCGGTTCCAGAGCACCTGTGGAGGGAGGCGGGCAATTGCGTCAGTGGATCACGCTCGGACTGGTTGGACTCCTCGCAATGGGGATGCTTCTGAGCGGCTGTGGGAAGAAGAAGGGCGGCGACGAGGCCGCGCTCTCATCGTCCCCTCAGGGCCAGGAGCAGATGAAGACGTACATGAAATCCGGCGGCGAACTCATGCAGAAAGGTCAGAAGACCCAGTAGGGGGGCTAGGTCGACGCCGTTGCGCGCGCATGGGACGGCGTCGGACGCGGGCGCCGCTTTCGCGGCGCGGCCATGGTTGGAGGCGAATGCAAATGCTACGGAGGCGTGGTTTCACCCTCATCGAGCTACTCGTGGTTATCGCCATCATCGCGATCCTCGCGGCGATCCTCTTCCCCGTGTTTGCCAAGGCTCGTGAGAAAGCGAGACAAACATCCTGCCTCTCGAACCTGCGGCAGCTCGGCACCGCATTCATGAGCTATGCGCAGGACTTCGATGAGAGACTCCCCTTCGGGATGCCCGGCTGCAATGCGGGCATCGAGATCTACGGGGCGGGCCAAATGGGCTCGCCTTGGTGGGTCACCACCGGACCGTACATCAAGAACGCCCAGATCCTCTTGTGCCCCTCCGCGGACATGGACTGGATCAACAACGCCGGCGGTTGCGGCGGCGGGCACTGCGGCCAGCGCGTCGCGGGCCAAACGGGTCTGAACTACGGCTACAGCATGTGCCTGGGATCGATGGACAAGTGCGGCGGAGGCGTTCCCGGCGATCCGTGCTGCGGCAGCCGCGGCGGGAAGATGGCCGCCATGTCCGCTCCGGCGCAGTGCTATCTCCTGGCCGATTGCGCCCGCGCGAACTTCTCCGGCGGAATGTGGGGCGTTGGCAACCCCTGCGCCGGGGCGTTCAGCCAGGACGGCATCGCGGCGGGCATCGCCTTCGCGAACTACATGAACGGCTGCGCGCACGGAGTCTGCGGGGGAGGCACGACCTACCGCGGCCGCCTGCAGCAACTCGGCGTCGATTCGGACACCGTCTCCCGCCACAACGGCGGAGAGAACCTGACCCTCGCCGACGGTCACGCCAAGTGGTACAAGAACGAGAACCTCGTCGCCTACACCCTCGGCGGACCCATTCGCTTCAGCGCGCCTGAGTGCTTCGACATGCCGTAGCGACATCTCGCGCGTTCTTTGTTGCATGCGAAAAGCCCCCGGAGCATCGCTCCGGGGGCTTTTCCTTGTGTCACAGGGGTTCGTTGGCCCCCTAGTTCAGCGCGATCTGACGCGGCTTTGCCTGCTCGCTCTTGGGGAGACGGATCTCGAGGACCCCGTCCGTGTGCGACGCGGTCACGCGCGCTCCGTCGATGCCGGCCGGCAGACGAACCGAGCGGCGGTACTCGCCGAAGAAGCGCTCGCGGAGATGCAGGGACGCGCCCTCCTCCAGATTCTGCGCTTCCTTCCGGACCGTGATCGAGAGCACGTCCGCGTCGAGCGAGATGTCGATCGCGTCCTTCGGGACGCCGGGCGCCTCAGCGACGACGCGGTACTCCTCCGGGGTCTCAATCAGGTCCACGGGGAACCACCGGCTGTCCGCGATCCGCCCCTCACTCTGCAAGTACGGCCATCCGCCGAACATGCGCTCCATCTCGGCGCTGAGGGCCTCCATGGGGTTCCTACGCACCGCCAGTCCTAGCCTACTCATGTGACCATACCTCCTTCGGTTCTCATTCGCCTTGTTTCCGAGCCGCCGCAGGTCCTGGCTCTGCCTGCAGTGACAGAAGAATAAAGCTTGAGTCTCTTATTGTCAAGCTTGATTATGCAGAAAAGTCATTCTCGCCCCGGAGAGGGGCTGCGCCCGCCGATCTTCCGCGCCAGGGAGGTGAGCGGGCGCCGCCGTCGCATAGTCTCCAGGGGGAGGGCCGGAAGGAAGCATCGGCCATGGAACCGCCCACGAGCACTTCGGCCCCGACGCCGCCTGCAGCCCCAAAGAAGAAGAGCGGCCCGACGGGGATGATCCTGACCGTCGTCATCGCCGTGGCGGCGGTCGCCCTGCTTGCCGGATACTACCCCAAGCTTATGAGCTTCTGGCTCCTGAAGCCGTGGGACAAGGCGGGACCGGCCGAGGCCGTCGACGGCTTCGCGGCCGCCCTCAAGGCCAACGATGTGACAGCCTTGCAAGCCCTGAGCATCGAGGGCTTCGAGTTCGGGCAGGACGGCGGCAAGATCACGACCGTCAAGAGCCCCGGCGCCGCCCTGCGGCCGCCGACCGACGTGGCGCGCGTCACGCCGTCGGCGAGCGCCAAGGGCGCTGAGATGGAGTACGAGTATCACGAGAAGCGGCGCGGGGTGGTCCTCACCGTCACTGAGCCCGATGGGCGCAAGATCCGCTTCAAGGTCGTGCCCCAGAAAGGCAAGTGGCTCGTGTCCGGAGTCGACGGCTAGCCCTCTCGGAGCGCCTGCCGACACGCCGAGATCGCGTTCCCGAGGCGGAGGCGAACGCGCTCCACGACCGTCGGGTCCGGCAGTACGTAGCTCGAGCGCAGCCCGCCTGAGTTGGGGATCGGCACGAGTGCCGCCGACTCCGCCAGTGCGGCCCGGGCCTCGACGGCTTCCGGGCTGTCCTCCGGCAGCCGGGCCGCTAGGTCACGCAGCAGGATGAGGTACTCCCCGTCCTCGAGGCCCTCGCGCGCTTGCGCAAGCCGGATGCTCGGAAGCGGGCCGTTCACACCGTACCGTTCACCGGGGTAGGCGAGGTATCCGTCTCCGTCCGGGTAGCGGACGTAGTAGTCCTCGCCAATCCCGTCGTTCTGTCGGATGAAGGAGTGCCAGCCGAACTCCCACGGGTCGTACGTCCACCACGAAACTCCCCAGAACTCGTAGCCCTCCACTCCGTAGTGGAAGCAGTAGTGGGGGAGGAGCCGCTCGACCGCGAGGTACGGCGTGTCGATGCACATCTGGCCATCGGTCGTGAAGAGCGCGCGGTCGCCGGCGGCGAGGCGCTCCCGGAGCTTCTCGACGGGGAAGCACCCGTAGTGCCCCGCGCCCCACATCGTGATCGCGCCCTCGAGCGACTCGGCGGGCCGCCAGGCGCTCGAGTAGCGCGGCACATCGGGGGCCCATTCCTCGAAGAGCGCGCCATAGCGGCGGAGGTCGTCGACCACCTTCTCGTGATCGAAGAAAGGCTCATCGGAGACGTAGTGGATGAGCCGGTCGCGCCAGCCTTTCTCGGTCAGGTGATCGATGAGGAGCCGGTAGGCCTCGCCCAGCGCGCGCTCGTACTCGGGGCTGAACGCCTCGAACCCGAACTTCGGGCCGGGGTCGCTCGCCCAGCCGATGCAGTAGAACTCCCACGGCGTGTAGAGGTGGTTCATGCCGAGTTCGTCGAGGCAGAGAGTCGCCCACCGGTCGAACTCCGTGGCGTCCATCCGGACCTCGCCGTTCTCAAGCGTGAACACCGGCGCCGGGCCCGGGATGTCGGGAGTGACTCGATAGTCCGCGAGCAGTCGGTACCAGGCCTCTCGGCACGCGTCGGGGTCGTCCGTTCCGAAGACGCTCTTGCCGATGGGGCCGTCACGCAGGTCGTAGATCGCGCGGGTGTGGGTCGCGTCGGGGAGTTCGAAATCCCACACGGTGAGCGTCACGGGCACGGTCGTCCTTCCCGCATCGGTCGCCACCATGACCTCGCCGGCGTACTCTCCCGGAGCGGCGTCCTTCGGGACCTTGACCGTGAACCAGAACGGCGTCGTCTCTCCCCGCGGGATCTCCACAGTCGCCTCGACCGGGATGAGCGGGTCGGGCCAGTGGCCGGCCCAGCCATCGGACGCCCCCGCGCCCTGTGGCAGCTTCCGCGCATACGCCGGGACCTCGGACCGGTAGTAGGCGGTCGGGGCATCGACCGGCACGTATCCCACGCGCTCGACCTTCACAGGAGGGAGCGCCGCGCCGCCGGGACCGGTGAGGGCGGAGACCTCGACGGAGACCACCGCCGGCTTGTTGGGACCCGCCGTGATGGACGGACTCGGCGCGACGGCCAACTGGAACGCCTCACGCTCGTTCCGCGCCGAGGCGAGTTCCACGCTCCGGGCGCTGGTCCGGTAGACGTCGTGAGGGAACACCTTCACAAGCGGCGGCACGACCGCGACAGACGGAGGTCCCGCGTGCGGGACGGCGTGGTTCGGAAGCGTTACGGATCCCCGCACGACTTCGCAGAGCGCCACGTTGTCGTAGTAGATCGTCCCCCATGTGTTCGCCGTGAGATGCAGCACGACATCCGCCGCGCTCGTCGGCGCCGTGAACGCGATGGCGAGCCACGTCCAGTCGGAGTTCGCGGCCACTCCGGATGCTGATGAGAGGTAGTTGAGCACCGTCCCGGCCGCGTCATGGATGTGCGCGTGGATGCGGGCCTCCGCGCCGAGGTCCCCCGCGCGCACAAGAGCGCCGTAGTAGTACGACTTGCCCGGCTCGATCGGCATCGGTCCCTGGCGCACTCCGGTCCAGTTCGGAGCGGTCTCCTTCGGGATGGTCAGGCGCAGGCATGGCGTGCCGCCGGGGCCGTCCGGGACAACCTCCGCGTGCGAAGGCAGATCCGCGCCCTCGGCCTCAGGCGCTCCCCAGGGAACCAGGTCCTCAGCGGCGTCGAGGAGCCCGCCTCCCGCGAGATTCGCCGCGGCCGCCGCAAGGCGGCGGGAGTCCTCGGCGGCCAAGCCGTCCGCTTGGGGCTCCGAAGACCGAACGGAGACGAGGCATGCCAACTCGCTCCTCTCCGGGAGCCGTGCCAGCGTCAGGCCGCCCAGCGACGGATAGGAGTCCAGAGCCTCACCCGGCTCAGGAACGGTGAGTCGGGCCGCCAGAGGAGTGACGAAGTCGCCGGTCTCTCGTCGGTAGCGCAGCTCCGCCGTGCGCGTGTCCGCGGAGATCAGAGCCTCGCGCGCGGGGCCGCCGTTGCGCACCACGACCCGCGGCTGTCCCCAGCCGCGCTTTCCTTGCCCCCCGATGGTCCGGAGCGCCAGTGGCTTCTGGCGCGCTCCGATGGTGACCTGCGGCGTCTCCGCGCCCCCGACGGCCTCAAAGGTCAGGTCGTCGTACCAGGCGGCGCCCGTGCCGTGGAGCATGGTGCCGATGGTGGCCGTCTGGGAGCCCTCCGGCGCCGTAACCTCGAGTTCGACCTCGCGCCAGTCGTAGGTGCCGTCTCCGGCGCTGAGAACCTGGTTCACGAGCTGCGGGCGCACACCGTTGATGTGGAGAAACCAGCCGGCTCCGCCGGCGACGCTCTCGGCCCGCACCCACGCGCGGAGCCGGTACGTCGTTCCGGGAGCGACGGGGATCTCGGTCTGGTGATGCTTCACCCACGTCGGTTCGGCCCCGGCCTCGACCACGCACTTCGCGCACGCCGAGCCGTCCCGGCCCTCGTCGGCGGACCAGGACATGCGGTGCGTCGAATCGGTTTCGGAGACGAGCCACCCCGAGGGCGTCCCGCCGGCCGCGCTCTCGAATCCGGTGTTCCGGAGGCCTCCCGCGAGCCAGTCCGCGACCGGCCACGCGCCGGGACAGCCGAAGTAGACGTAGAGCGTCCGCTCGCCGCCGGCCGGCGCGGAGGCGGGGACAACGAGGTGGTCCCCGACCTCGAGATCGCCCGTGCGCTTCTCCAGACCGTTCGGGTCGACGACCGCGTAGAGGAGTTCCATGCCGGTGTCATCGGTCACGCGGACCTCCGCGACGGGCTGACCCGCGAGCGGAAGATCGCTCTCGCCCTCACCGACGGTCAGATCCACCGGCTGGCCCTCGACATCGGTCGCGCCGGCGTTGCGCACGCTCACCGGTATGCGCGAGCCGTGCGGACCCCATGAGGTCGAGAGCGTCTCCGGCCAGGGCATGTCAGCGGGCTGGAGGGTGAGCAGCGCAAGAAGCACAGCGGTCATGGGCGGACACCTCCGTTGCTACAGAGGTCCGGTTCCGCCCGAAGACGCGCGGGGCCTGCCGCGGGGGGCGTCACGTGCCCAGCCGGGGCGACTGGGCCACATGTCCGGGTGGGCGGCCCGTCCTCGGGGCGCGCCTACGCTGACGCTCCCGCGCCCTCGACCGCCCCAACCCGCTCACCCCGAGCCCGGCCTGAGCCCCGTCGAAGGGTAGGAGGCCGGTGTTTGGCCGACGTATCGAGGGGCCGGCCAGCCAGTACTGCGCCCCGTCCGGCTCTCCCTCGCGCCTCGATACGCCGAGCAGACAGCGCTCGGCTACTCGGCGGGAGCGGAAGGAGGCAGCACGTGGTCTC
>CAZCER010000025.1:0-7060 GCA_964497385.1 uncultured Armatimonadia bacterium
TGACGCCTCGTTTCGCGGCGCGGCGCCCCGAGGAGGGCATATTGGGGCCGTGCGCGGTGACCCTGAGAGCTGAGGCGGCCGAGGCGTCGGTTCCGCTGGAGCTGCGCGCGGCGGGTGACAGCGCGGTGCGCGTAACCCTGCGGCCGGAACGCGAGGGCTGCCTGCCCGGCGACCCGCTTGCCGTCGCGGTGAGCGCGGCGTACGAGTCGGGGCAGCCCGTCTCCGGCGCGTCGGCGCGCCTCGACCTCTTGGACGCCGAAGGACTGATCTCGCGGCGTCAGGCTTTGGCGGGCCCTGACGGCGTGGCCGCTTTTCGTCTGCGCGTCCCGAACCGCGCGCCGCCGGGGGGCTCGCTGCGGCTCGAGGCGAGCGTCCTGGACGCGGACCTGCGGGGAGGAGCGGCGTCGACGTCGATTCGCGTCGCCCGCCCCGGGCTGCGGGTGCATGTGGCCCCGCGCGGGGGCGCCGTCTTGCCGGGCCGTTCGTCGGTGCTTGATGTGCTGGTGCTCGACCCGTACGGCAACCCGACCCCCGCCGAGCTGAACGGCTACGTCGGCGGGCGCTCCGTCTCGCTCGCGACCGGTCCGGACGGCGCGGCGGAGGTGTGGGCCGAGGCGGTCGGGGAGGGTGAGCTTCTGTCCGGGTCGATTCGCGCCACGGACGACGCGGGGCAAGAGGGCGTCGGTCGTGTGAACGTGACGGCGGGACCAAGCGGCGCGCTGCTGGTGGTTCCGAGCGAGGGCGCCTGCCGCGTGGGAGACGCGCTCGCGGTGGACCTCAGCTCGGACCAGGACGGACTCGCGTATCTCGACCTACAGAGGGACGGGGTGGCCGTCTGGGGATGCGGCGCGCGACTCGTGAACGGCGAAGCGCGCGTGTACGTTCCGATCGAATCCGGCCACCAAGGAGCGCTGGGTCTGGTGGCGCGTTGGGCGGAGGACGCAGGGCTTGGCCAGGGGCGCGCCCCGTGCGTATTTGTGGATCCGGCGTCCGACCTGCTGCTGGCGACAGAGCGCGACATGAAGGCCGGAGCGTCGCTGACCGTCACCGACCGGTCGGGGGCGCCGACGGCCGCGAGCGTGTTCGCGGTCAGCGAGGTGATCGCCGCGCCGCCGCCGGTTGTGACGTCTCCCGACATGGGCCGCCTGCGCTTGAGCGCGGGCGCGCGCGAGACGATGGGCGACGCGATCGCCTCCGACATCGCACGCATCGTTCGGGCGCGCCCGTCGCGGTCCCGCCGCCCCTCGCGGATGCTGCTCGCGGCCGCCGGGGTGGACGTGACGGCGCCGGCGGTGGCGAAGGTGGCCGCTGAGGAGTTGAGCCTCAGTGTGGTGCGAAGGCAGCTCGCGACGGTGCGCTGGGCGGCCTGGAGCGCTTGCGGGGTGCTCGGAGTCACGTTCCTGCTGCTGCTGCTCGGCGGCGAACTCCGCGTCCGCGGCGTGCGGTCGCTTGGCGCGGACGAGGAGGCCCGGCGGTCCATCAAGGCGTTGCGGACGGACCTGGCGGTCACCGGTGCTTTTCTGCTTGCGGCCTCGTGGGGCGCCGGGCAGACGCACCTCTCCCTCGCCGCGCGTCCGGCGCCCGCCGCGCGGTCCATCGTGGACGCTCCGAGTCTCACCGTGCCGAGTGAGCTGAACCCGGTGCGACTCGCGCCGCCGTTGCCGAGCGGGCATTCCTCGCTTCGCCCGCCGGAGGTCGCGCTCCGCACGGTGGCTAAGGCGGACGGGCGCGCGGAACTGCGCGTGAGCGGGGCTGCGGGCGATGGGTGCCAACTGGCGGCGCTGGCCTTGGATCGTCTCGGTCGCGCGGGGCTCCTCACAACGAGCGCTCCGGGAGCGCCGCAGCCGCTTTGCCGCCTGGAGGTCGACCCCATCGGCCGCATCGGCACGCCTGCGGCCGGCGTGGTGCGCGTCATCAACCAGACAGCCGCGGCGATGACCGTGGACTTGTCGGTGACGGCGACGGGGGCGGGGCGCGTCAGTCCCTCGGGCGTCCAGTCTCTGGCTCTGGGGCCTCGGTCCGAAGCGGCGCATCACTTCCGGATCGAGTCGACAGGAGCCGGAGAGATTCGGATTGGGGCGCGGGCCAAGGGAGAGGATCTCAACTGGAGCGACGAGGCGGCGCTCGCGTTTCTGCCGGCGTCTCGCCCGGAGACCGCCGCGTCCGGGGCGGCGTTGCAGGCCGGAGACGCCCTTGAGCGCGGCCCGTCGCCGCGCGGCGACGGCGCGCGGCTTCGCCTGGTTGTGGGGCGCGAGGCGATCGCCTCGCAGATGCTCCAGGCTGCGGCGCCTCCGTGGCTCGTGCTCGATGAGCCGGTGATGGCCGGGCTCGTGTGCCACAGAGCGACGCGCGTGTTCGGCGGCGACCGCTCAGCCGATCGCACGCGCCGCATGCTGGCGCGCGAGAGAGTGAGGCGGGCGGCGCTCGCGCTCCCGGCTTTCCGATCGGAGGTGGGCTTCGGGCGCGTGCGCGGAGACGAGGGCGACCCGGTCTCGACGTCGCTCGCGCTGTTGGCGGCGGCGTCCGCGCGCGGCCTCGCTCCGGAAATGGCGTCCGTCATCGGTGGGTGCAAGGATGATCTGGTGCGGCTCTGCTTCGAGCGCGGCGCGAGCATGTCCGATGCGCAACGGGCGCTTGCCGCCTGGGCGCTCGCGGAGAGCGGAGCAGGCGCCGAGGGCGTGACGCCGTTGCTCGCCTTGGCGGCGCGCGCGCCCGAGAGCGGCGCCCAGCCGGAGCCGGAGACGCTCGCGCTCGCGACGCTTGCCTACGCGGCGCTCGGACTGGACCGGGAGGCGCGGACCGCCGGCGACCGCCTTGCTCGGGCGTTGGAGCAAGCTCCGGAGGCCGCGGCATCCGAGTTCGCCTCCGTCTTCGGCCACACTGGCGCCGAGGCGGACGCGGACGTGACCGCTCTGAGCGCCCTGGCCTTTGAGGCGGCGCCGCCGGGCACCGCGAGCCGCCCGACGCGCGTCTGGCTGATCCGTCGGCTGGCGGGCCTGCGGCAGTCGGACGGGCTGTTCGGCGGCGCGGTGACGAACGCGCTGTGCGGCCTTGCGTTGATGGGGTTGATGAACGATCCCGCGGGGCCGGTCGAGGTCCGCGTCGGCGTCGAATCGGGCCGGGAGACGTCTGTCGCGCCCGATCAGTGGCTGACCCTGGAACTGAGTCCGGAGGAGTTGCGGGAAGGGCCGCTGAGGGTGCGCGCAACCGACGGGGAGCCCGTCCAGTATCTGCTTCTCACTCCCGCCGCGACCTCGCCTCCGCTCTCGGCCACGTTGACCGTGACGCCGACGGCCAATCCGCGCGTGGGTGACGCGTCCCTTCTGGCAACCAACGGCTCCGGCGCGACGGCTCGGGGACTCGAAGTTCGGGCCATGCTGCCGCCCGGTCTCGAGCCGCACGCGGCTGACCTGGAGGAGGGGTTGCGAGAAGGCCGAGTGCGCGGCTACACCTGGCGTGAAGGAAGGCTTCGCGTGCTTCTTGACGAGATGCCAGCGGGAGCGACCCGCACCGTCTCGTTCCGCGTGCGCGCCGCCCGGGCGCCGGCCGTCGCCGAGAGCCGGGAGCGCGCGGAACTCGTTCCCGCCGGAGCCGCCGGAGGGTAGCGCGGATCAGGGCCTATGGGTTCGCCCTGGCGAACTCGGCAAGGGCCATGAGGTTCGCGTGGGGCGTGTCCGGGGGGATCTCGCAACCCGCGCCGACGATGTGACGCGGCCCCACGGCCCGGGCGCACGCGGCGCAGCCCCTGCGGATCGCCTCGGGCGTCGCGTTGCGCACCACGGACACGGGGTCGATGTTCCCGAGCAGAGCGGGGTCCGGCCCCATCCGCTCTCGAGCCCGTGCGAGATCGACCGGGTAGTCCAGTTCAACGATGTCGCACCCCAAGCGGCCCAAGGGCTCCAGCAAGTGACTCGCGTTCCCGCACACGTGCAGGCGCACCAGGCCCCCCGCATCGTGAATCGCCTCGACGATCCGCTTGGCGTGCGGGAAGGCGTGGGCCTCATAGAAGTCCTGGGAGACGAGCGAGGCGGCCGCGTCGCCGACGCCAATGATGTCCGCTCCGGCCTCGACTTGCGCCCGGGCGAAGGCGATCTCGAGTTCGGTCACCCACTCGAAGAGATCGAGCACGAACGAGAGGTCGTCGATGGTGTCCATCATGAGTTCGTTGATGCCGCGCAGATCGGCGGCCTGGGCGACCGGACCCTCGACCCATCCGGTGATGGGGATCTCGCCCTTGGCGCGCTCGGCGAAACCGGCGGCCGCGGCGATGCGGTCGGACATCCGAGGGGACGCCGTGGGGTCGGGCATGCGCAGGCTCGCGAGGACGGCTTTGTCCGCGAGGAGATGCTCCTTGCACGCGGGCGGTGCGTCATCGAAGAAGACGAGGTCCGCCCCGCAGTCGGAGGCCTCGCGCCAGGCGTCGGAGCAGCAGGTCAGCGACCCGACCCCGAACGCCTCGGTCGCCGCGATCTGGGCGGAGACGAGCACCCGGTGATCGGTGACGTATTCGCGGTACCGGACCCCGGCGTACCGCGCGGCGAAGGTCATGAGAAGAGGCTGGCACGCAACGTGGTCTCTCTCACGATCCTCCAGAGTGGCAATGCATCGCTCGTAGGCGTTCATAGCGGTCTGTTCGCGCCGGGGCGCGCGGTTCCTATGCGGGCGGCTCGCCTTCGTTGGACGCAAGCCAGAGGGTGAGGGCGGCGTGGGCCTCAACGAGCATCGTCCGGGACGCTTCGGCGTCTTCGAGGCCCAGGGCGGCCTGACGCGCCTGTTGAGCCAGCACGATGGCCTCGGGCGTCCGTCCGCCGAACCCGCCGCGTCCGAAGCGAGCCCGCGCCTGGTCGATGAGTTCGTCCAGGGCCGCGAGGTAGCGCAGGTCCCAGGCGGCCTCGCCGGCGGCGTACCACTGAAGTGTCGGGAGGACTCCGGCTCCGGCCGGATACGTCATCATCCGGTCCTTGTAGGGCGAGTCCGCGTCATCGACGGGGTTCCCGTAGGGGCGCCAGTAACGGAGCAGAACGCCGTCCGCACCCGCCGCGACGGCGCCGAGCCCGGACTCCCAGCGAAGCGCGTCGGGGCGCTCCAGGCCGGCGGTGGTCACTTCTTGCCAGAGACGCGCGCCTTTCTGACGGGCCGAGGCGACCTCACGGCGGTCGATGGCCTGGCTCGCCGTATAGGCCCGGTGGGCGATGCGCCGGCAGATCCGTATGTCGCCCTCGGTGAACACCGGAGCGCCGGCCTTCTCCGCGGTCTCGGCGGGAGTGTTCGCGAGAAGCTGGACCTCCTCACTCGCGCCCGGCAGCGCGGACAGCGCGATGGGGCCGCATCCGAGTTCATCCGCCAGGGCGGCGCACTCGGCGGCGAACGAGGTGAGAGCGGTGAGGTACGGGCCGCGGCTCACGGGGTCGCGGCCGCGGACGGCGGCCTCGAGGAACAACTCCTCCGAGCCGCGCAGGATCAGCGGATCGGTCCGAACGCCCTCGTCGGCGCAGAGTTCGATCAGGCGGCGAACGCTCGTGAGATCCGCGGTCCGCCCGAGGACGGGGGTGGCCTCGCTGACCACAAGGCCGGTTGCGCCGTAGTCGCGGACGTCGCGCAGGACCGCGCGCATCTGAGCCTCGTCGACCGCAAGCGCCCCGTCCCCGCCTGAGAGCGCGGCCCCGAGATCGACGATCCTGTCCCGGGACGAGTCGGTCAGCGGCAGGCCGAGCACCTCGACGGACACCGGCAGACGCGCGCCGCCGAACAACGCCTCGCCGCGGTACGCGCCCGGCGCCGCGTCCGCGGGCACGGAGAGGGACGCGACGAAGGCGTGCACCTCGCCCGCCCGCACGCCGCAGGGCCGCAGCCGGCCAGCATCCTCGGGCAGCCGCCCGAGGTCGGCGCGCTCGAGCAGCGCCGGATCCCGGGCCAGGAGTTCGGGCGTCAACACGAAGCCGGCGCCGGTGAGAGGGTGGGCCGCCTGCTCCTGAACGAGCACATGCCGCACGTCCCACGCGGAGGCGGGCAGCATCCCCGTCGAGCCGCGGAGTTCGCTCAATCGCAGCCCGACGCCGCTCAGGTCGCGGTCGGGTCTGATCGCCACGACTGCGCGGCGCGTCTCACCCGGCAGGGCGGTCAGTGTGAGTTCGGAGACGAGCCGTCCCGCCACGACCGGGGCGTCGGGCGCGGGGATGGAGGAGGCAAGGGACATCTGCCAGATGGGGTGGGGCCGAGGGCCATGCAGGGCCGCGGCCTGCTCGCGCTGGGCGAGCACCGCCTCGGCGTCCCGGACGCGGCGGGCAAGGGCGTCGATGCGGGGCGGCGTGAGGGCTGTTTCGGACGCAAGGCGCGTCGCCTCAGCCTCGATCGCCGCGCACTCCTCGGCGAGCCACGCCTCGTTTGCCGTGAGGAGCGCGGCCAAGGCCGGCGGAAGCCCGTCCGGAGCGCTCGCGGGACGCGCGCGCAGCGCCTCGATGCGAGCCCTGAGATCGGCGAGGCGCGCTTGGCCGACGGTCTTGTAGTCCTGCAGGTACAGCCCCCACGCGGTCAGGAAGTAGTCGTTGTAGTCGCCCTCGATGAGGATGTCGTCCACATCGAAGGTGACGCGCGCTCCTGGCGCGCAGCCGCGAACAGCCAGCGCGAAAGCGGTGATGCGGCATCCGGGACCGGCCTCGCGCACGGCGCCGAGGTCGGCGACCACGCGGCGCCAGCCGTCGGCGCTCGAGACCGGCTCCCCGCAGACGATGCGGACGGCCGGATGCGCTTCGAGCGCATCCTCGACGGTCACCTCGCACGCGACGGCGGCGCCCTCGGGGAGGCCCTCGGCGCGGAGAGAGGCCGAGAGCCGCAGCATGGCGCCCGGTCGGAGGTCGGTCGGCACGATGAACACGGCGGCGCCCTCCGCCGAGGCGGTCGCGGCGAGGCGGAGGTAGGCCTTGCCCTCGGGCGCGCTCTCATCGGTGACGGTCTCGGCGGCGCCGTCCGCGCTCTCATGCTCCCACTCACCAGGGAGGCCATGCGTGCCGGGCGTCTCGGTCTCGAAGTTCACCCACACGATGGGGTCACCATAGATGGG
>CAZCER010000025.1:7070-16581 GCA_964497385.1 uncultured Armatimonadia bacterium
GAGAGCCAAAGCACGGCGGTGAGTAAACGCGCCACTGCGTTCATCTCCCTTCGGCGCCGGAGGAAAAGGCAACAGGCGCCGTCGAATCCAGTGTGCGATCGTCATCCCCGTTTGCGCGGAGGTCGCTCCATGGCCGATCTGGACAGCTACCTGGGCTACGCGGTCGGACGGAACGAGTCCGAGCTGCTCTTCCGGGCCGAAGGGCGCGACGTCTCCGTGTTTTTGGGCGAAGCGCTTGTCCCGCTTGAGGTTACCCTCACGCTCGATAGCTTACACCAGCTCGCGCGGCAGATCGCACCCGGCGGCGCCTCGCTTCCGGCTCAGTGGGGCGAGACGCTTGTGTTCCGGTACGAGTCGCCTTACGGCCCCGCGGACATCGACCTCGGCTTCGCCGCCGGAGGCCTCCAGATGCGCGCGCGCCTCACCGACCCGGCCCTCGCCGACGCCGGCGAGGACGAAGACCCGGTCCGCGTGCTCGCCGAGGAGATCGTGGACGTGGACTCGCTCGACGACTTGCTTGCGATCATGTGCAAGGCCGGGGCGTCCGACCTCCATCTGACCTCGGCGCGCCCGCCGTATCTTCGTGTGGATGGGCACATCCGGTCGCTCACCTCCTTTGAGGCTTTGGACTCCGAGACCATCACCGATCTCGTACGTCCGATCACCACCGACGCGAACTGGGAAGAGTGGCAGCGAACCGGCGACGCGGATTTCTCCTACGACCTCCCCGGCGTCGGGCGCTTCCGCTGCAACCTGTTCCGGGGGCTGCACGGGGCCGGCGGGGTGTTCCGGCACATCCCGGCCCAGATCCCGGAGGCGCGCGATCTGGGCCTCCCGCCCCGAGTGCTCGATCTCTGCTCTCTCCCGAAGGGCCTCATCCTGGTGACCGGCCCGACGGGCTCGGGGAAGTCCACCTCGATCGCCTCGATGATTCATCACATCAACAAGACCCGGCATGACCACATCGTCACGATCGAAGACCCGATCGAGTTCGTGCACCAGGACATCAAGTCGCTCGTGAACCAGCGCGAGGTCGGCGTGCACACGGAGAGCTTCGCGAAGGCCCTCCGGGCCGCCCTGCGCGAGGACCCCGACGTGGTGCTCGTGGGGGAGATGCGCGACCTGGAGACGGTCTCGATCGCGCTCGAGACCGCCGAGACGGGGCACCTGGTGCTCGCGACCTTGCACACCGCCACGGCGACCTCGGCGGTCGATCGCATCATCGACCAGTTCCCCCACGACCAGCAGCCGCAGGTGCGCGTGATGCTCGCGGAGACCCTGCGCGGAGTGCTTGCGCAGATGCTTCTCCGCCGGCGGCAGGGCGGTCGCGTGGCCGCTTTCGAACTCCTCGTTGGGACGTCGGCGGTCGCGAGCCTGGTCCGTGACGGGAAGACCTTCCAGCTCGAGTCGGTCATCCAGACCAGCCGACAGCTCGGGATGCTTGGCCTGAACGACTCGCTTGTGCATCTGGTCCGCACGGGCTTCGTGGACCCGCTGGAGGCGTATCTCAAGGCGGTCGACCGCGACAGCCTTGTGGAGATGTACCGCCAGGCGGGCATCCGCTTCGAGCGCCCGGCCGACGAGGTGGTGCTGGCGTGAGCAACGCTCAACCAACCCCAGCCTTCCTCGAAAGCGAGCGCGTCGTCCTCCGGCCGGTCGAGCCCGAGGACCTGCCCGTCATCATGGCGCTCTCGAATGACGCCGAACTCCGCGGCCTCACCGGCGGGGTCCGACCGATGTCGCGCTGGGATGCGGAGCGGTGGCTCGAGAGGGTGCGCGCGGACGAGAACCGACTCTGGTTCGCGATCGCCCTCAAGGACAGCGGACGTGTCATCGGCGAGGCGGGGCTCCTGCGGATCTTCCACGAGTGGCGCACCGCGGACATGTCGGTGATGATCGCGGAGCGCGACTGCTGGGGCCAGGGCCTCGGGACGGAGGCCGCGCGGCTCTTGATCGACCATGCGTTCGGCGCGCTGAGCCTCCACCGGCTCGCGATCGGCGTCGTCGGCTTCAACGAGCGCGCGCTCCGGTTCTGGGAGTCGCTCGGCTTCCGGCGGGAGGGCGTCCAGCGTGACGGGTACTTCCACGCCGGCCGCTTCCACGACTTCGTGATGATGTCTCTGTTGGAGGGAGAGGAGCACACTACGGGGTAGGGGACGGTGCGGCGGTGTGCGCTGGAGCAGCCGCCGTCCTGTCTGTCGGAGCGGCCGAATGGAAGGGGCCCGCTCATCCCGAGTAGGCGCGGGGTCTGCGCCGTATCGAGGGACGAAGTGGGAAGGGTTCCATCCGGCTCACAGGAGGGGTAGCGATGGCGAGCAGAGGACGACGGGCGGGAATGCGAAGTTGCCCCTCGGCACGGTCGGCCACACCCGAGGCGGCCTACTCGGGCTGAGCGGGCCCGGGCTTCGGGGAGCCCGCCGGTCAGCCTCGGACGCGCAAGCCTCAGCGGGGCCCAATGCGGTCACCACCCACCCCAACGGGAACAGACCAAGAGGGGCCCCTCTCCCTTCCCTCTCCCCGCAAACGCTTCGCGCGGGGAGAGGGAGAGCGGCAGACGCACCGTCGGGGGCGGGGGCTTCGATCGGGACCACGGCGCCTCCCTGGAGGTCGCTCTCGCCCGCCCACTCGCCGGTCGCGATCTCGAGCCAGCGGAGACGGCCGGGGCGTAGCCGCGCCGGACTCGAACCGCTTCCTTCTGTGGTCCCTCTCACGTCTCCGGCGAGGCCCGAGTGCATCACCCGGCTCGCCCCGGAGGAGGAGGGAAGACCAGAACTCGCCCGCGCCCCTCAAGAGAATGAGGCGGAGTGCGGGGAGCGCGGAGCGCTCAGGCGGCCTCTCGGACGCTTGCCTCGGAGGCGCCGTCCCGAAGACCGTAGCCGCGGAAGACGAAGGCGCCGCCGAGGGTGAAGAGAGCGGCGAGCGCGCCGGACCATCGCACTCCAGCCGCTTCGACGCCGGCCGCCGCGGACAGCTTCCAGAGCAGCGGCGCGCACGCGCCGCCGACGCCGAGGCCGACCTTGTAGAGAAACCCGTTCATCCCGAAGTAGATCGCCTCGCGCCGGAGGCCGGTCACGCGCTCGTCCTCATCGGCGATGTCCGCGAGCAGCGCGTAGGGCATCACGAAGAGCGACGCGATCGCCGGACCCGCGAGGGCGAACAACACGACGCCCTGCACGAGCCCCGCGAACGGGATCCACGGAAGCCCCAGCACGGTGGTCAGCGGCACGAGAAGGCTGAACCAAACGAGCGACGCTCCGAAGAGCCGCCGCTTGCCCCAACGGGCCGCCGCTCGCGCGACGAGAGGCAAGCACGCCACCGAGGCGATCAGCGCGACGCCGGTCATCAGGCCCGCCTGCTCCGCTGTTCCGCCGAGGAGCTTGGTGCTGAGGAAGGGGACGTTGGCCAGGAGAAGGCTGAGCCCGACCCAGAAACACAGGAACGCCAGCCCGAAGTGTCGGAAATGCCGGTTCCGAAAGGCGCATGCGAGCGCCGCGCGCAGCCGGAGGCTCGGGGCGCTCGACGTTGTCTGGCGCTCCCGCGGCCCGAGGAGCCCAAGCGCGAACGAGACGGCCGCCGCGGCGCCAACGACGAGGCCCATCCCAAGCGACCCGAGACGCGGCACGAGGAAGCCGCCCGCGAGCGCGCCGGCGATGTTGCCGAGCACGTTGAACAGGGCCTGCAGCGAGGCGAGCCCGACCCGCTCGCGCTCGCCCCGGGCGATCTCCGGGAGCAGGGCCAGGTAAGGGCACGAGACGAGGGTGAACCCGAGGAAGAAGACCGCGAGCATCGCGAGCACGTAGACGAAGTTCAGCGTCCCGACCTCGGGGCTCGGAGTCCACCACAGGAGCGCGAACCCGATCACGACGAGCGGGACGCCCGCCGCGACGAACGGCTTCCGCCGCCCCCAGCGCGTGCGCGCGACGTCGCTCCAGTGCCCGATGAGGGGATCGGTCGCGGCGTCGAAGAGCCGTCCGAAGAGGAGCGCCGCGGCGAAGAGCGCCGGGTCAACGCGCCTAGGAAGGCCCAGCGCGGGGTCGCCCGTGTAGAAGTGGCCCGACCATTCGATGACCGTGAAGGCGAGGATGCTCACGCCGAAGTGGGCGGAGGCGTAGAGAAGGCTCGGCCCCAATCCGAGGCGCCGCGTCTCCGCCGCGTCTGCGCGTCCGCGGCCCATCAGGTCGAGGCTCCGGCGAGGGCGGCGTCCGCAAGAAGCGCGGCCCAAGGGCTCTCGGGGAACTCGCTCAGCCAGTCGAGCTGTCCATGCAGAGCGGCGCACATCGCGCAGGGGAAGAACGCGGCTGGAGAGAGGCTCTCCGCATGCCGCGCCATCTCGATTCGCCACTCCATGAGGCGGTGCGCGGCGCGCGAGCGGCGCGCGAACAAGCGGAAGAGCTAGAGCTACTTGACCACGCCCACGATCAACGGCGCTCAGTCTCCGGCCTCGCCGGACAGCGACAAGAGACAGCACAGCGGAAGCCGGCCCGAAGGGTCGACCGAGAGCGTGCGGCATTGCGCGACATCGCACACCGCGTACGGGCTCTCGCCGCCGAACGCGAAGCTCACCTCGAGCGGGACCGCGAAGGCGCGGGAGAGCCCGACGAGGCGTTCCTCCGCCCGATGCAGCTCCGCGGGGGAGAGGAGAAGGCCCGTCTCGGCCATGCGCCGCGTCGGGACCGGCGGGCCGATCTGTAGGATGTCCACGCCGATGCGGCCGGTCAGTCGCATCAGTTCCCCAAGATCGTCCACGTTCACGCGGTTCACGACCGTCTTCGCCCGGGTCTCGAAGCCGGCGGTCTTCGCGAGCATCAGCGCCGTCACCGCGGCCTTGTGGCTCCCGGCCGAGCGAATCCGGTCGTGCACGGCGCGCGAGCCTCCGTCGAGACTCACGTTCACGCGGTGCAGACCCGGTCCGGTGGCGCCGGCTCGCAGACGGCGCAGATCGGGCAAGAAGCTCTGGAACGCCGTGCCGTTCGTGACGATCGAGACCCGGTAGCCCTCCTCGACGCCGGCGGCGATCAGATCGACGAAGCGCGGGTGGAGCGTGGGCTCGGCGCCGCCCAGCGAGAGCCGCTCGGCGCCCAGCCGGCGCGCTTCGCGCATCGTGCGGCGCGCGAGATCGAAGTCGAGGTCGCGGGGGCTCGGCGAGCGGTAGCAGTGCTCGCAGCGCAGGTTGCACCGGTCGGTGAGTTCCAGGTGGAGAAGCATGTCATGCATCGGTGGTGACCTTGCGTTCCATCATCGAAGGAGGCTATCGCTCGCATGCCGGGCAGATCGTCCAGGACATGAGCTGACTGTACAGCAGAATGCGCGAGCAATCCATCCCCGGATCGTGGCAGGGCCAGCCAGGGATGGTCTTCGTGAGATGCGTCATGTCCTCCGCCACGGCCGGCCAAGGAGGGGCCTTGCGGAGCGTCACGCCGGCCGGAGCCGCCTTGCCGGCCTGCAGGCAACCCTCCGCGAGAGCGATCAGCGCCGTGCCGAGACCGACCTCGCCGCCCGCGACAACGACACTCGCGGGGAGATGGCCGGTGCGCTCCGCGCACCGGGAGATCATCTGCCCGAGGTCGACGACTTGGTCCCACGTGAGCGAGCGCCCTTGCGGCTTCTCGCGCGGGACGCTCAGCGGCCCCATCGCCGAGCGTCGAAGCACGGACTCCGGAGACGCCCCCGTCCCGCGCCGCAGCACCAGTGCGTCCGCGAGCGCGAGGAGCCCTTCGGCCGCGGTCATGTCCGGAACATACTGCGGCGCGCCGGTCTCCACGACCAGCGATGCGAAGCGACGAAGGTCGGCGCGTGCATACTCCGACCGGCGTCCGAGGAACCGGTCTCGAAGCTGGGAGACCGTCGTGAACCGGAAGCCCCTCAGGCCCGCCATCATCGCGAAGAGGCGCTTGAGATTCTTGTGCACGGTCCGCCTCTCGGCGTCGGAGAGGGGCGCCGGCCCGCGGAGGCGCTCATGGATCGCGTTGATTCCGCCGTAGTACGGCGTGTCCGCGAACTCCTTCGAGATGATCCGGTGCGGGTGGCCGCAGAGGTTCGCGACGAGGCCCCCCTTTTCGCGATGCTCGAGGAAGCGGGCGCGCGCCTGCTCGAGGGCGGGCTCGAAGCGCGCGTCGTCCTCGTAGCACCCGTCGAGGATCACGTTCGTCGCAAGTTCGAAGCAGAGCGCCCCGCAGAACCAGTAGGCCTCGGACTCCGGCACGCGCACGAGTGACTGCCAGAAGCACTTGCCCTCGAGCCCGGCCGCGCGGAGGATCTGCGGCGCCCAGGTCGTGCCGTGCGCGGTGAGGGCGGGGCACTTGCCGAAGACCTCTTCCAGGAGCCGGAATCCGGGACGCTCCCTCGCGAGGGCGACGTTGACGCCGTCCTCCCATCCCGCCGTGGTCATGAGTTCGCACGTCGTCGGGTGGATCGAGCCGTGGTTGTAGTGGAGCGACGTGTCGTGATGGCGGCTCAGTTCCCGGATGACGTCCGTGCGGCCGCGACCGACGAGGCTCCGTACCTTCTCCCCGATGATGTGGAAGCACGCCGAGAAGCCGGCCTCGCGGGCCGCCCGAGCGATGGTCAGGATGATGTCATCGGTCCCCGCGTCCGGGGGCGAGAGATAGTCCTCGGTGTCCCAGTACGCGGCAAGGTAGGTTGTCTTCGGCATGGCTTGGTTTCCTCCGTGTACAGAGCGAGACACCCTCGCAGGCAGCCCCGCACAGCGGGAGCCTACAGCTCCATCCCGTCGTACCCGACGCGGATGCCTGCCGGAGTGTGCATCTCCTCGAGATCCTCGTGCAGGGCGTGGCCGTTGTGACTGAAGTGGTTCGCCGTCACGATCGAAGACTCCGACAGGCAACCGAGGTCGCGCAGCTTCTCCGCGAAGCGCTGCACCACGGGCGCCCCCATATGGCCGCCCTGTTGGTCGTACTTGCCGTAGGTGTTGTCGATCACGGCGACGTCGATCGTCCGCCCCGCCACGAAGTCCCACGTCTCATCGCGCCACCAGCCCGTGTCGTTCGCGATGAGGATCGTGCGGGCTGGCTCGTGGATGAGGAAGTTCAGAGCGTCCTCGTTCTCCTTGTGCTGGGCCCGCAGCGTCGTCACGGACAGGCCGTCGCCCATGTCGCGCGTCTCGAATGAGCGCAGGAGCACCGGCTCGATCCGAGCCGCCGCGAGGTCGGGGATCACGGGGCTAAGCATCCCGAGAACGTCCTCGTTGCCGTAGACGCGGAGGGGGGGCGAGTCTTCGGGAAGCACGCAGAAGCCGGGTCGACGGTACGCGAGTTCGTGGGGCTGCCAGTGGTCCTCGTGGCTGTGCGTGACAAGCAGGTGGCGCAAGCCGGAGTAGTCCTTCCCCGCAGCGAGCGCATGGGCGTAGGAGTCCGGGCCGAAGTCCACGCGGACGTCGTCGCCCAGGTTGTAGGCGGTCCGCGTGCGCACGTTCTTTCCGCCCCGTTTCCACGCTTCCACGCAGATCGGGCACACGCAGTGCAGGCCGGGGATGGCCTCCGCGGCGGCCGAGCCGCAGACGCGGAGGGTGCGGGGGCTCTTTGGATCAGGCACGAGCATAGTCCTCTCAGAGCGCGCCGGGGCGCGCATCGCTAGACGTTCTCTCTCCACCAGCGCTCCGCGAGCAAGAGCCCGCAGGCGGTCTTCGCGTCCTCAATCTCGCCGGCGAGCACCCGCGCGGCGGCCTCGCTCAGGGGAAGCCGGACGGCCTCGATGGCCTCATCGAGATCCGCGTCGGCGCGGGCCGGCGTCAGGTCCGTGGCCAGGAAGGTGTGCAGGCGCTCGCTCGAGTAGCCCGGGGCGAGATAGGACGAGAAGAGATGGAGCAGGCGGCCGGGGCGGTAGCCGATCTCTTCCATCAGCTCCCGACCGGCGCACTCCGCGGGTTCCTCGTCGGGCTCGAGCGTCCCCGCCGGGATCTCGAGAAGCGTCTTGCCCGCCGGCTGGCGCCACTGCCGCACGAGCGAGACCTCACCGTTGGCGTGAAGCGGCACGATCGCCACGGCGCCCGGATGCACGATCACCTCGCGCGTGGTCTCCCGTCCGCTCGGCATGGTGACCGTGTCGACGCGCACCTGGATCACGCGACCCTCGAAGACGGTCGTGCTCGAGACAAGCGACTCGGACAAGTCTTCGGGCAACGGATGGCTCCCCTCGGTGGTGGGCGGGCGCGGAGACCCGCCCCTACGGTTAGTGCGCATGCGCCGCGAGCACCCCCGCCGCCGCGGCCGCATCGAAGTACAGGCGATCGGCGTCCGGTCCGCGGCCCATGGTTGTCAGCGCCATGCCGTGCCGGGCGCAAACGCTTGCGTAGTCGGGGACCTCGGCCGTCCGCACGCGGCTTCCCGTCCGCGCGGCGAGGAGTTCCAGCTCCTCGCGAAGTCGCTCCGGGGCGTTCGCCGGCGCGGCCACTGTCACGGCCGTAAGCAGCAGACGCTCGAGAATCGCTCGGGTGTGGTGGGAGACGCCCAGATGGCGCTCGCGGCTGTCACCCTCGCTCAGGCGCGGGCAGAAGATCGGCAGCCCGCCCAGAGCGACGGCCGTGTGCAAAGCCTCGGACTGCGCGCAGCCCGAGAACCCGAACGGCTGGCGCGCGCCGAGGTGCCCCGGCCCGCCGATCACGACCAGCGCGTCCGCGCCGGCTTCGCGGCAGAGCGCGAGTCCCGCCGGCAGACCGGCGGCCTCGATGTCGCCGCCGAAGGCGTGTCCGCACGTGGCGGTGACGTGGAGGAGTCCCTCCCCGCGCGCCTGCGCGACGGTGTCGCTCAGCGCGAGCGGCAGGGCGTTCCAATCGGGCATGACGTAGCCGACCTTGAGAGCCTGGCCGGCGTCCGCGTGAAGCCCCGCGAGAACCGGCGCGAGGGCGCTATGGAGTTCGGCGACAACCACAGGCGCGCCCGCCAGATCCACCGCGTCGGTGCGCGTCTCCGAGCGCGTGGCCCCCACCGCGACCTGGGCGGCGGTGTAGCGCAGCTTCATCTCGTTGCGGAGGTCCTGCCCGGTGATCTCGGGTCGGCTGAGGTTCGCGACGACAGGGCTGCCCTCGCGCGTTCCGAGGCGGAGCGTTTCGGCGGTCACGTTCAGGAGCACCTCATCCCCGGACGCGATGAGCCCGTCGAGGGGCGCGAGGGCGTAGGCGGGGGTGAGGGTCGAGCCGACGCGGACGCTCAGCCGCGCGAGCCCCGGCCTCGGGCGCTCGACCGAGACGACCTGTCCTTTACGGAGTTCAAGCATCGGGCGTCCGCCTCATCGCGGCGCCACCAAGAGCGCGTTCGGAACGGGCCGCTCGCGGTTGTCCGAGGGCTTGTTCAGGACGCCGCCCATGGCGAACAACTCGGCCGAGCCGCCGGAGTCGAGGCTCATGGCGTCGACGGCTCCGAGGCGGATCATGAGTTCCGCCACCTCCGGCAGCGTCATGCCAACGCTGTAGCCGGGCCGGCGTCCGTCGACGACGACCATGAGCAGGTCGCCGGAGGCCGTCAGCCCGATCGCGGAGCGCGGCGCGCGGCCCGAG
>CAZCER010000026.1:0-15798 GCA_964497385.1 uncultured Armatimonadia bacterium
GAGGTCGTCGTCCCCCGTGAAGGTGAAGACCTCGCCTCCCTCGTACGTAAACACCGTGTGGATCTCGTAGGTGAAGTGATAATTGTGCGGGTTTCCTTCGTTCCCGAAGCCTTGGTCGTCGATCGGGAAGAACGCCGAATTGCTGAACGTCGAGATCCCCGCGTTGCCCGACAGGGTGGGCCGGGTGGGCGTCGGCTCCTTCGACGATCCGGTGCAGTTCGACGACATCCGCCTCTACGTCCCGATCGCGGATCTCCTGCCCGAGGAGAGCGTAGCCCCGAGCCTCAGGCGGATCGTGCCCGAGGGCTCGGAGGTCAGGCGTCTCGCGACCGGCTACGCCTTCACCGAGGGCCCCGCGTGGGACGCGGCGAACGGCCGCTGCCTCTTCACCGACATCCCGGCGAACCACATCAACTGGGTCACCCTCGAGGGCGAGACCGGCGTGTTCGTCGACCAGAGCGAGAGCGCGAACGGGCTGCTGTACGCCCCGGACGGGACGCTGCTCGCGTGTCGTCACGGCGGCCGCGACGTAGTGCGGTACTCGGCCGAGGGCGAGGTCATCGAGACGCTCGCTGACGCCTATGACGGGAAGCGCCTCAACTCCCCGAACGATCTCTGCATGGACGCCGCCGGGAACGTGTACTTCACCGACCCGCGCTTCGGCCCCATGGACAACCTCGAACAGGACGCGCAAGCGGTGTATCTGCGGCGGACGGACGGCACGGTCGTCCGCGTGGTCGACGACATGCCGAAGCCGAACGGGATCGAGGTCAGCCGAGATGGCAGCACGCTCTTCGTCGCGGACTCCGAGAGAGGTCACGTGCGCGCCTACCCCATCCTCGAGGACTGCACGGTCGGCGCGGGCTGGGAACTCGGTCAGGCCGTCGCGCCCGAGGACGGGGTCCCGGACGGCATGACCCTCGACGCGGACGGCAACGTCTACTGCACGTCCTCCGGCGGCGTCTGGGTGTTCACACCCAAGGGGCAGTGCCTGGGCCGGATCGCGACGCCGGAGACGCCCTCGAACTGCACCTTCGGCGGCCCCGACGGAAAGACGCTCCTCATCACCGCGCGCACGTCCGTGTACGCGATCGACCTCGCGGTGGGGAGGTAGCCCCCAGAGGAGCCTCTCGTAATGGGTGTAGCTTGAGAGGGTTGAGGAGGGGCCGCATGGGGAGGGTCCCGCGGAGCGGGAGGGACCCCAACCGGCCCTCCAAGCCCCGCCCGCCTCGCACCTCACACGGCTGCGGCATCGTCGGCGCGGCGGCTGGTAGCGGGCCCTGCCTTCGCCACGTGCGGGGTGGCTCAGCTACCGTCGTCGCGCGGGCTTCGTGTTCGCCAAACCAATGAGCACGGGACCGACGAACCGCGCGGTCCGCATCGCCAGGTCGTCGCCGGCTACCTCCAGTCGATGCGCAAGCGCGAGGTGCTGGCCCGCCGCAGCGCTCTGGGGTCCGCAGACGTCCTGCAGCGCGGACGCGTAGGCGCGGCCTGCTCGTGTGAGTCGAGCCGACGCCAGCGCAAGCGCTCTGGCTGCACCGGGGTCGTCAGGTAGGCGCGCGGCAGCGAGAGTCTCCCACATGGTCCGGTCCCAGCCGGGTCTGGGGAGTGATCGCCCGCGCAAGCGCGGCCGGCGTAGCCGATCTGCGTGAGTCTCAATTGCAGCGCGCTCCATGCTGACGTACTCCGTGAGTTCGTAGAGCCAGTACGATACGTACGGCGCGGACGCGTACCAGCACTCCCGCAGCTCGTTGCACTCCAGCACGGTGCATCTCAGGATGTGACGGACCGCCTTGGCCTGGCCCGGCTTGCCCGCGATCGAAGCAAGTCCCGCCAAGCGCTCCTGGACGATCAGGAAGGCCTTCAGGACCGCGTAGAGGTAGTGGTAGACCTTGCCCCCGGACAGAGGCGGCGGCGGCTCGCCACCGCCTTGGAGAGACAGCCATCGCGTGTCCGCACGGCGGAGAGGGCGCATGTCCGCCGGCTCGCGGATCACCATGTCCGGGCTCGCCGAGTACCACGCGGTTACGCCGCTGTACAGAGCATCCGGCGTGACCCGAGAGGCATCGAGCCGCCGTCTCGCCAGGTCGGACGCCTCTTGGACAATCCGGTCGGCTGTGTCCCAATCGCGCATGCCTGACCCCCTCCACGCTGCCCTGCGCTGTACGGATCTCCTCCCGCTGGCGGGACGCCGTCCATTGGGGACGCTTCTTGCCCCGTGCGAACGCACGCTGCCGATACACGGGTACGGGCCCGATAGGGTCCCACCATCCTGCCGGATGGTTCTCCCTAAGCGGCCCCTGCGGAACATCCGCGTTCGTCCGCCCCCTCGCTGGGGTTAGTGCACCACCGCCGGCCAGTAGCGCTCCTCGGTGAACTCCGGGCTCTTGCCCTCGGTGTGGCAAGGTAGACAGGCGTCCACGGTTAGCGGCTCCAGGATCTCATGCCCGGTCGCCGTCGCGGGACCGACCCGGTGGCAGGCTACGCACGTCACGGCGGGAAGGCGCGCCGCGCCTTCCTTGAGGGCGGCGGCCGAGTGGCAGTCCCAGCAGTTCGGATCGAACTCGCGGTCGAGGTCGCGCAGAGTCACATCCGCGGTCGCGTGCGTCGTCGTGAGCCACTGCGCGTGCTCGTCCGGGTGGCAGGCCATGCAGGCCTCGGCTGTAGAATCGGGATCGTCTCCCGCCGCCCGGAGCGCCGCCGCAAGCTCGCCCTGGACCTCGGCCTGGTACTCCGCGATCAGCGTCGCCATCGCCGGGTCCTCCAGGATGGCGTCATCCATGGGGATCAGCGCGTAGTCGACGGCCGGCTCCTCTCCCGGAACGTCGAACCGGAGCGTGAGGCGCCCCAGCCACTCGCCATTCCGGCCCGGGGCGCAGAGCACGGCGCCGCCGACCATCTCGGGCACCTGCATCGACACGCCTTCATGCGCGCAGATCACCGCCGCAAGGCCCTCGATCTCCGCGGCGAACGACCGCGCGTCATCCAGCGGGCCGTGGTAGAGAGCAACGACGACGTCGGAGTTCGCGGCAAGATCCGGAAGGACCCGCTTGGCGGCCGCGACCGGGTCCTCGATCTCGACGCCCTCCGGCACGCCGCCCTCGCGGAACGCGAAGCAGCGGGGCGAGGTCACCGAGAGGACGCCAATCCGAGCGCCCGACGCCTCGATCACACGGACGTCCGGATCCAGCCCCGGAGACTTCACGTTCGCGGAGACGTACGGGGCGACCCCGCTCTGCGCGGCGCTCGCGAGCACCTCAGCGCCGTACGCGAAGTCCTGGTCTCCAATCGCGACCGCGTCGTAGTCGAGCAGCGCGAAGGCCCGCTGGAGGTAGGTGAGCTTCTTCCAGTCCCTCTCGTCCGACAGCATGTCGCCGGCGTCGAGGAGCACCGAGCGCGGGTGAATCTCACGGAGTTCCGCGATGGCGCCGGCCTGGCGCGTGAGACCCCCGTACGGGTTCCCGGGGCAGCGGCACGCCTCGAGCTGGCCGTTCGTGCCGCCTGTGAACAGGACGGTCACGCTGGAGGCGGCGACGCCCAGCCGGTCGGCGACCTCACGCACCTTCTCCGGGCTCGCCATGTCCACGACCTCGCGGTTCTCGTACAGGAGGAACGCCTCCCCCCAGGTGTTCAGCTCCTCGACAAGCATGGCCGTCTCGTAAAGCGACTGCATCGCGGCCGGCTCCAGCGTGGCCGCATGGCGGATCTCCTCGGGATCGAGCCCGGCCATGGTGAGCGGGACATCCCAGTAGCTGGAGTTGCTCGCGGCTTGGCGGAACGCCAGGTAGGGCGCCATGGCCTCCGGGTGGTCGCGCCAGACCACCGTCTGCCGCGCCGCCTCCTCGATCTCCGCGACGCCGCCCTCGGCCGCGACGCCGCCCTCCTGACTGAGAAACACCAGGGGGTGCAGATCGAGGGTTACGCGCGAAGCCGCGTCGGAGGTCTGCACGATCGAGAGGAGGCTTCCGACCGACTCGAGGGCCGAGAGGTTCAGCGCCTGGTAGAAGACGTCGAGTTTGCCCTCCACGGGCTCGCGCGTGACGTCAAAGCCGCCGATGCCCGTCCACTGCGGCAGCGCCGGCACCTTGTAGTAGTCCGTCACCGGCTCGAGCACGTCGAGGTACGGCTGGTGGTTCGGGCGCGCGAGAAACTGCTCGCGAGGAATGAAGACCGCCGGCAGCCACCGGACCTCTCCGAGGCTCGCGAGGGTCTGGCCTTCCGCGGAGTCGTAGGTCACGTCCGTCGAGGTGAGGCCGGGGAAGATCTCGCGAAGGCTCGCGAGAAGGCCCCGCGGGCTCGTGAGCATCAGTTCCGGCGACGTGAGGACGCGCACCTCGAGCGGCGGCGGATCGGAGTACTCGCAGCGCCCGTTGACGCACCGACCGATCTTGCCGGTCTCGCGGCAGTCCCCGTCCGAGGCGCACTCCGGCACACCCGCGCACGGCCCCGTGCGGGCGTCTTCGGCGAGCGACCAACACAGCCCCCGCAGAAGCGCCGGAGTGCTCACGGCGCCCGCGTAGTCGAGAGGCCGGTTGTTGAGGTAGATGAACGGCGTGCCGGGGATCCCGAAGCGCTCCGATCGCGTCGCGTGGTGCGTGAGAGCCGCGGTGACCGCATCGCTCCGGGCGAGGGCTTCCACCTCGGCGGGGTCCATCCCGCACGCGGTCAGCGCCGTCTCGGCCTTGCCGCGCGGGTCCTGCAGGCGAAGCATCGCGTACCGCGAGAGCGCGGCGGAGCCGTGCAGACGCTCGACCGCGACCTCGCGCTTCGCCTCGTCGAGCGACTCCGGGCCGAAGCCGCTCATAAGCTCGCCGGTCTCCGGTCTCTGATGCACGAAGTGCCAGCGACGGAGTTCGACGCGGTCGGGGCCGAACGCGGCGAGGGCGTTCTGAATCTCGGGTTCGGCGTCCGCGCAGTAGCCGCAGCCCCAGGCGGTGTAGAGGTCCATCACGACGGACGGACCGCCGATGGACGGGACCCGAGCCTCGAAGTCGGCCACGAGAGCGGCCATATCGGGGTCGTCGGGGACGCTCGGGTCGAGGGCGATCTCACGGAGACGGTACTCCGTGATCACGCCGTCCCGAACGTCAAGGTCGAGCCGTGAGAGCGCCCGGGCCTCCAGGTTGAACTCGCACACGAGGGCGTCCCCCACGCGACCAATGAGCGACCCCGGCGCGCGGCGGTGGCTGTTGATCACGATGTCCGCTTCCGCAAGTTCGCCCGCGGCGGCGCGCGTCTCGTCCGTGCCGAGGCTCGACAGCACCACCGTGAGGTCGACCTGGCCCGCCATCTCCCGGAGCGCGGCGCGAGCGCCCTCCACCGGGTCGCCCAGCGCGACCTCGTCCGGGAGGAAGGGGCTCGGCAACGCGTAGCGCTCGCGGTTTGTCATCGCCGTGACGCCGATGCGCAGCCCGCCGACCTCCTTAACCACGAAGCGGCGGCCGCCGACGGCCTCCAGAGCGGTCGGGTCCATGTTGGCCGAGAGAAACGGCGCGCCGCCCAACTCGCCCGCCTGACGCAGAAAGTCGAGGCCCCACTGGAGTTCCTCGTCACTGATCGCGTACGCGTCATAGCCCATGGACGCGCAGGCGCGAAGGTGCGTGCGGGTGCGCTCTTTGTCGACCTCGGGACCCTGCGTGTACTCGTCGTAAGCCGAACCGCCAAACTGACCGCCCGCGTCCACGAGCAGCGTGGGCGTAAGCCCGCCGCGCCGGATCTCGCGGAGCGCCGTCGCACGGCGGGCCACGCCGCCGTCCTGACTCACCGTGCAGTCGCACGGCGAGATCATCGCATGGGTCTCCCCGGTATAGAGAACGGTGAGGCGTTCGGCCCGACAAGCGACGGCCAGCGCGGCCAGAGCCAAGAGAACGCACACGCGGAACCGCGCGGCCAGCGGACGAGTCATCAGATGAGTTCGGCTCCTCTCGGGACGCCCGGTCGCTTGAAGCCGAGCACCCCCATGTTACCTCGGATCCGCGCAGCAGCGTCCGCCTACGTGGTCGGAGTCCATGACCGAGTGATGGACCCCCTCGGAGCGGCAGTCCGATCGGTCGACGGCGACGTCGCGGAACGATCCGCCCCGAACGTCGGCCGTGGGAGAGCTGTTGCCGACGTACTCGGCGACATTGCCGATCATGTCGTAGAGACCGTAACCGTTCACGCAGAGCGGCCGCGACCCGATGCGCTCGGCGCGCGCAAGCTCGGGATCGCCCCAGCCCAGGTTGCAGGCGCCCGCCTGCGGGACGTTGCTGTATCCAAAGCGGAGGTTGTCCGGCCCCAGACAGGCCTCCTCCCACTCATCGGCCATGCACGTGCGCTTGCCAGCCTGCTGGCAGATGTTGATGAATGCGAACAGATTACGGTTCGCAAGGGGCGCCGCGCCAACCACGTTCGGCGCCTCGTAGAGGTCCACGCAGACGCGGTCGCCGACCAGCCGCATCCCCGGGGGACAGCGGCCCTCGGTCTTGGGGAGGCTGTAGTAGACGGTGCGCTCGATCTTCACGCCGCCGGCCGAGGGCGTCTGCTTCGCTTCGGCGCCCTCGTAGACGCGGCCCGCGGTCGACTTGATGTACAGCCACACCTCGGCCATCGTCAGTTCGCCGTCTCCGTCCAGGAGCGCTTCTCCGCCCTCCCGCGTCGCCGTCTCACAGCCGGGATGGATCGTGGACAGGCAGTAGCCGAGAAGCGGGCGAGCGAGGCCCTGCTCGGCGAGCTTCTCACCCGGGCTGGCCGCGACCACTAGCGAGCAGACCTCCTTCAGCGGGTCCAGACAGGTGTCGGCCGGGACCAAATCGGGCGGGGCGTCCTCCGCGCGGAACGGGTCCCACGGCGAGCAGTCGAGGAACACCACCTTGCGCTGGGCGGGGCAGGCGCCCAGGAGCGCCGCGAGGTCGGAGATCGCGAGACCGGAGCCCGCGATGTCATCCTTCTTGGTCTCGTAGGTGCAGAGGTAGAGGGCCGCGCCGCCGTCCGCGTCGGCGACCACGGCCGGAGTGAGGCACAAGTACATGAAGAGAGCGTCTTCGGGACCGCCCGTCGCGACGGTCTCCAGCGACTGGCGGATGTTCAGCCGCGTCGCGGAGTTCCCGCCCAGGACCGCGGCCTGCTCGAGAGGCACGTTCCCGAGGTCGCGCGTGGTCAAGGGGAGGCCAACGGCGCCGGCGTAGAAGTCCCCGAGAACCCGGCCCGGAATGTCCCAATCGCTGTACTCGGAGACCCCCGCCGAGATCACCCAGCGCTTCCCCGCCTGGACCTCGGCCGGAGGGGCCGCTTCCTGAGCCGAGGCGACCGAGAGAACGGCGGGAACAAGTGACAACCCAACGAGCAGTGCGCGCATCAAGCGTCCCTCCTTCGGTTCACACCTCAACTTAGACGCGTCGCGTTCGCAGCGGTTCTCGCGCGCGCGAACACAGGACGCGAAGCGGTCTGAAGGCCTAGGCCCGGCCATGCGTATGGAATCCCGGCTGCGAAGGGAGTTTCGATCTTTGCCGGAGCCTAGACCGCGTCTCCGCTGGGTTGCCCCCGCGTCTTGCGTCGCCGCGCTTCTGCTGCTTCCCCTCATGGTGGCGGCCGTCCTGCGCGCGCGAACGGCGGTGCATCGCCAACAGACCGTCGGGCACGCCGCTCTCTGTCGAGAGAACCTGGGACGCCTGGGCGCGGCCTTCGGCCAATACGCCCTCGACAACGCCGGCCGATACCCCCCGGCCGACGCTTGGGCCGATTCCTTGCTCTCCTACACGGGCGGGGAGGACGCGTTCCGGTGCCCGGCCGATCCCAAGCGCTCGCGCTCCTCGTACGCTTTCTACGCCGCTCTCGGCGGGCTCGCTGAAGACGACCTCGACTCCCCCGCGGACACCCCCGTTCTGTACGACTCCATGCGCGGCCTATGGAACGCCCGCGACAGCCGGCCGGAGCCCTGTTCTCCGGCCCGCCACAACGGTTTCAACAATGTGCTGATGGCCGACGGAGCCGTCGTGGCTCGGGCTCCGTACGCCCCGTTCAGCCTGGCGCTCGGCGCCGCGGGTTTCGAGTCCGAGGAGGGCGCGCGCACCGTCGCCCCCGCGTTCCCCGGCCCCACGCTGCTCTGCGTGAGCCCCGAACTCGGGGTCCGGCTCGAGTATCCGGCCGACTGGACGGTCGAGCGGTCCGAGAGAGCGCTCACCTTCCGGCCCCCCGGCGGCGCGGAGGGGCTCTACGCGCTCGAGAGACACGCGGACGCGCCAAACGCCCCCGCCGCCGGCCTCCCGGCCGACGCCGTCATCGAAGAGGAGTTTCAGGTCGAGATCGCGGTGCTGGGGAGCTTCCCCATGCGGTGCGCGGGCGCCGCGGTGCGCGAGGGCGATGAGTTGGAGCGCCGGGTCGTCGTGCCCGTGTCGCCGCCGCTGCTTCTGCGCATGCGCGGGACGGACGCGGTCTGGGAAGCCAATGAGGCCGCTTTGTACCTCGTCGTGGGATCGCTGCAGGTGGAGCCGAAGCTCGCGGACGCTGCGGACAAGGGCGTTGAGAGCGGGGATTAGCCGGCCGCGGGAGCCGCGCCGGCCTGCAGGACCAGCGCGTTGATCGCCCGCACCAGCTCCTGGATCTCAAAGGGCTTGGAGAGGCAAGGCACGCCCACGCGAAGCAGCTTGGCCTCCTGCTCGCGAGAGAGGCCGTGCCCCGTCATCAGCAGCACGGGCAGCCCCGGCCGCTCGGACAGCACTCGGTTCGCGAGATCGATGCCGTCGCAGCCCGGCATGATGACGTCGGACACCACGATGTCGAACGCCTCGTCCGGAAGCGCGTCAAGCGCGCGCAGCCCATTGGGCGCCGGCGTCACCTGATGCCCATGCAACTCGAGCAGCTCCGTGAGGCACTCACGAAGCTGCTCCTGATCCTCGACCAGGAGTATGTTCAGAGCCACTTCCACCCCGAACCGCCCGCGCCAGCCGCCCGAATCGAAGCGGAGCGCGATAGGCGTTCGCCTCTCCCGGTCACGACGTCCAGTTGCGCGCCCGCCAAAGCCGGCCCCCACAGCCGCCCCACGAGGCCTTCTCCAAGAGCGCGCGTCGCGCCGCGACCTGGTTTTGGAAAACGCGTTTCGCGTTGCGAGCGTGCGTTCCTTCACGTCAGACGAATTCCGCGCGGTCTTTGTGCGGGGCCGATAAGCGGGCCAGGCTGCCTATGGACGGAGCCGTCCGGTCGGGGCACAATGATCGTGTTCACCGCGTGACCCCTCGACGCGCGCCGAAGGGACTGCTGAGCATGCCACGACCGCGCCATCTCGCCGTGATCGCCCTTCCCCTTCTACTGCTCCCTCTGTTGCCCGGGGAACTGGCCGCCGACCCCCTTCCCGACGTACCGCGCGACCATCCCGCCGCTACCGCCGTCGCGCGGCTCTGGCGAGCGGGGATCGTGCGCGGCGGGCCGCACGGGCTCTTCGAGGGCGACCGGCGCCTCACCGAGGAGGAAGCGGTCTGCCTCTCCGCTCGGCTCGCGGCCGCCGCGGTCGCCCAGACGGTTCGCACTGAGGCCGCGGGCGTGGACGCGCTGATCCGGCGATGGGACGAGTACGCCGAGGGCCACGACCTCGGATGCCCCTACCCGTCGGCGCACTGGGCCGCGCGCGAGTGGACGTACCTGCGCCAGGTTCGGCCGGTGGACGTGGACGTGCTCGATGGATGGCCCGATCCCTTGCCCACACGCTATGAAGCCGCTGTGGCCGCCGCGCGGATCCTCGACCGACTCGAGGAGGCGAAGCGATCCGAACTCCTCCGCGATCTGGACCGTGACATGGGCGAGATCGGCAAGACCCAGGAGATGATGCCGCTCGACTGGATGCCCCCCACTGACGAGCATGACGCCGAGGGACACGACGGGATGATGGAACCCATGCCGGTCATGCCTGGCGTCGCGCCCGGGGAGGCTCCTGGCTAGCTCAGGCGCGATCGGGCTCAGAGGACCCGGCGGCGCTTTTGGACTCCCCCGGAGGCTCCGACTCCGCGTCCATCGCGAAATCCACGATGTCCCGCTCGCCAACGCGAGCCGTGGCCAGGCGGAGGGTGCTGTCGGCCGGGAAGGGGCCAAGGACATCGGCGAACTTGCCGTCTTCGTCTTCCACGAGGATGTGCGCATAGACCAGTCCGACGCCGTCGACGAACTTGTAGGCGAGGCGCACGGAAGCGGTCGGATCCTCAACGCCGACCCCGTAGAGCGTCAGAATCGTGAGAGTCCGGCCCGTGAGACGGCCGTCCCCGACCCGGGTGGTCCAGGGCCCGGTCAGCGAGAACGTCGCGCGCTGGAATCCAGCGTCCTCCGGCCCCTGGTCGCGTTGCTTCGACCAGGTGTTCGTCGTTCCGGTCGAGCGCGGAAGGAAGCGGACTCCACCAGCCGGCCCCACGGGCTGCTCGAGCGTGTAGCCCGGGATGGGCAAGCGACGCACCCACAGCCAATCCTGGTCCGCCCGCAGCACCATCCGATCGGCCAGCGGGTCGGCGTCGGGCAGCTCGAGGACGGTCGCAATGACCGAATCGCCTTCCTCGACGTCGTCGTCCGCGCCCGGCTCGACAACTTCCCACACCAACCGCGCGCCGTCGTCGGCGACGAGTTCCCAGCGGTTGCCCACCTGCAGGGGCAGAAGGTCCGGAGCCTTCTCGGCGGCGGGCTCCTCGGAACGCGTCGCGGCGCTCAGGGCCGGCGCGGGCTCCGCCCCGCGCTTGGCGCATCCGAGAACGGCGACGAGAGTGAAGGCTGTCATGGCTGCGAGAAGGATGCTGCGCATCGGTCCGAACCTCCGAGAGATGAGGATTAGTCGCGCGGCGAGATGACCAGCGCCCGGTCGTCGCCCTCGCCCTCGCTGTAGGTGAAGACGTCCGGGTCGTCGGCGAGCGCGAGGTGAACGATGCGGCGCTCGAAAGGCCGCAGGGACTCCAGGACCGCCTCGCGGCCGGAGGACTTCACGCTCGCGGCAACGCGAAGCGCCTGCTCCTTGAGGCCTTCCGTCCGGCGTTCGCGGTACCCCTCGGCGTCGAGAATCAGCCGCGTCCCGAGGCCCGTCTTGCGATGGAAGATCACGGAGGCGATGAGCTGCAGGGCCGCCAGAGCTTCGCCCTGACGACCGATGACGAGCCCGGCGTCCTCGCCCCGCATGTCGATCACGATCCGCTCGTCGGCGTCCTCCACCACCTCGCACGACAGGGCGGCGCCCATGCTGTCGAGGATGGCCTGGACAATCGCGCGAGCCTCCTCGCTCGGGCTGGTGTGCGTGCTCTCGGGCATTGGCCCACTTCCTCTCGAAGCGGCGCTCCGCCGCGCGCGGCTGCTTCGGCTAAGCGCCGGTGCTGGCCTTCCTCTGAGCGCGGCGCTTCGCCTTCCTGCGCGCGCGTCGCTCGTCCGCCGTGAGGCCGGGCTCGCTCGGACCGACGTCCTCGGACTCGCCCGCGACCTCCGGTTCCTCCGTGACAGCGGCGCCGTCGAGCCCGTTTTCCCCGTCCGACGGGGCGGCTTCCGCGTCCCGGCGCTCCAGAGCGGGAGCGAAGAGACGCGCGAGCAGTCCCCCGGACGGCTTTCCGTCGCCGTCGTCGAGGTCGATGGTCTCCCCGAGGCGCTCCACAACGGGCTTCGCGTCCGCGCTCGGGGCCTCACCGCGCTTGGCCTTGCGTCCCGCGTCGGCGGGGCTTACAGCGGCCTCCAACTCACGGCGCAGGGCGCGCTTGTTCGGCCGAAGCTCCTCCGGAAGCGACTCGATCACGGCGTCGTCGCCGCCTTCGACCCGCCAACGATACGCGAGCCAGAGCGTCTGCCCGGTGGAGAAGACCAGGAAGATCGTCCAGTACAGGATGAACGCCGACGGGACCGTGCGCATCATGAAGAAGAACATGATCGGCATGATGTAGATCATGGTCTTCTGCATCTGCTGCTGTTGGGGATCGGCGCTCGGCTGCTGCGGCTGGAGCTTCATCGAGGCGATGAACGCCAGGACATAGACGATGAGAAGGTAGAGATCCGGCTCATGGAGCGACTCGATCCAGAGGAACGAGCCGCTGGCAAGCGGGTGGGAGTAGAGCCGAACGGTTTGGTAGACCGGGATCAGGATGGCCATCTGGATGATCGAGACGACGCAGCCGGACTTCATCGACACGCCATACTTGCGCATCAGTTCCTGCTGTTTCTGCATCACCTTGAGATGATCGTCCTTGTACTTTTTCTTCAGCTCCTCGATCTCCGGCTGCACCAGGCGCATCTTCACGCCCATGATTTTCGAGGAGCGGTAGTTCACGGTGTTCAGCGGCCAGAGAAGGATCTTCACCAGCAAGCCAAGGAGCATCACCCCGAACGCGTAGGCGGTCTCGGGGTGCTGTTTCGGGTTGAAGAGGCCGACGATGAAGTCGAGAAAGCGGTAGCGGGGATCGTCTCGGCTCACCGCGTCGAGCGCTTCGGCGGAGATGTCGGCCGCGATGTGCTTGTCATTGGGGTCGCCGACGTTCTCGGGGTCCCAGACGCAACGCTTGAACTCATAGGTGAGCGGGTTGAGGTTCTTCTTGAAGCGCTTGTCGTCCTGAAGCTTCTCGCGGGCGATGCGCCCGGCGTGGAAAGCCGCATGCGCGTAGTAGGGGCTCTTGCGATGCGACTTCGCGAAGCTCTCGTACTCGTCGGCGGCCTTCTTGTCGAAGCCCGCCTCCTCGCGGATGACGGCGATGGAGAGCAGATGAGTCTCCGCCTGCTCGGACTTCGGGTCCCGGTTGACCCTTTCCTGATGCCACGCGATGCGCTCATCCACCGGCGCGTCCACGGGCGGTTCCTCGAGAGTGACGACCGCGCCTTGCTCGACGCGCTGCCGCTCCTGGGCCTCCATCGCCGCGCGGTTCTGCTTCGATAGATACCACATCATGATGAGCCAGGGGATCATCATCAGGATCATGGTGATCCGCTGGCGCTTCATCTGGGCTTGCTGTTGCGGATCGCTAGCCATCCGTGTACTCCCTATGCCGAGCTTTCTTGGCGGGAGCGGGGGGCACGGGATCGTAGCCGCTCGCTCCGAATGGGTTGCAGCGCGCGATTCGCCAACAACCGAGAAGGACGCCCCGCAAAACGCCGTGCGTGCGGATCGCCTGCAGGGCGTACTCCGAACACGACGGCGTGAAACGACACATCGAAGGGGTCACGCGACTCAGCGTCACCTGGTAGAGGCGGATCGGGGCGATCACGAGGGCCCGAGCGATCCTGGCCCCCACCCAGACATCGGCCCCCGAGCCGTCCGCGTCGGCGCTCTCGTCTCCGCTCGGAGCCGCTTTCCGAAAGCTCATGGTCAACGCCACTGCACGGGCCCCGAAGCGGCGCGCAGGCTCGCCTTCTCCAGGATGCCGACGAGCGACGCGCACAGGGCCCCGAAATCGGTCTCGGCCGAGCCCGGACGGGCCCGGAACACCACGTCGTAAGCCTGTCCGTCCCGGCGAATCTCGCGCCGAAGAATCTCCCGCACGCGTCGGCGAACTCGGTTCCGGTCGTGCGCCTTGCCCACGCGTCGGCTGGTCACCACGCACAGACGGTGGAGAGGCCCCGGCCCCGGACGCACGCGCGCCACGCCGTGCTTGCTCGTAAACGCGCGGCCGTAGCGCAGAACCTCACGAATCTCCGCCGCGCGACAAAGACGGCCGATGACCTGCCTCGAAGGCGGTGGGTCGGCTTTGGCCGCACGGGAGTCGTTGAGGGTTGTGGCCAACGGTTCCGTGATTCCTTGCGCCGGACAGCCAGAAGCCGGCGATCGGCGACCCCGGAGGGCCGCCGGAACTCTATGCGGAGAGCACCTTGCGGCCGCGCGCGCGACGCCTCTTAAGCACCCGGCGCCCACCGGGACTGCTCATGCGGTGCAAGAATCCATGCCGCTTGCTGCGGCGACGGCGATTCGGCTGATACGTACGCTTCATGGTCTTCCCCTGATACAATCGCAGTTCCGCCCCTGGGTTGGGCGGGTCCGGGATGAACAGACAAAAGAGGCGGCCACCAACGGCGGCCGCTTCTAACCGAGTGATTTTAGCACAAGGCCGCGCCCGTCGCAACCGGGGCGAGCCGAGAGCGGGCGCCGAAGCGACAGCGACCCGCCGCCGTCCGGACGCGGCCTCCGGACGCCCCCTGTGGACTGTTGCATCTGCAACCATTGTCCGCTATTATTGTTGCAGATGCAACGATTGGAATCGCGGCGGCGCCAAGAAGCGGAGCCCTCGAATCGCACAGGGGGGGCACCCGCCGCCCTCCGCGAGAGCCAGCGGCGGCGACGCGCTCCGCCGCGGGAACCCGGCGCGTCAACCAGAGGAGCACCATGATGCAAAGCACGGGCAGGCTGGAGACAATCCTTCTGGGCGCGCTGCTCGCGATGCTCACCGCGGCCTTCGGATGCTCAAGCGGGAGCGGGCTTCCCCTGGAGGGCGTTGACCTGGGCTCCGGCCTTGTGGTCGCCGCGGCGGCGGACGCGACCGAGACCCCGCGGCTCACCGTTCTCGCCGAGCGCACTTCCGAGGAGCGCGGGTTCCGTCGCGCGGCAGTCTACGGAGTGAGCGGCCGGTTCGCGGGCGTCCGGACGTCGACCGGAGCCGAGGTCTGCGGTCCCGGGATAGCGGGCCTCTTCCTGGTTGAACTCGACAGCCGGCGCGTGCAGCGCGCGATCCGGTTCGGCGACCCCGGAGCGGGCGAACAATCTCCCGTGTTGACGGCCAAGGCGATCCGCGAGCCGAACGAGTACGACGAAGACACGGGCGAACTCCTGCTCCCCTCGAGGCCCGCCCGGGTGATCGTCACCGTGTCGGGGATCTTCGCGGGAGTGGACGCGGGGCGCGCCGGCGCGCTCGAGGGCGACCTGCACACCGGCGCCATCGCTTGCCTCGACCTGTACAACCCTCATCTCGCGAATGTTCTCGCTCTCGAGGCGGGCGACGAGGTCTCTCCCGTCGCGTTCGACGAACCCGACGGGGCCGAGGACGGCCTCCGCGCCTCCGTCTCGGGAAGCGGCCCGTTCGCCGCGGCCGGCGATCTGCTCGGCTTCACTCGGGCGTCGGGCGGCGACTCCCTGCACGCCCAGTTGGATCTCCGCAGCGGCGAGATCGAGTCCCTCGACACTCTGGGCGCCCCGCAATGACGCGCCCCACCCCCCTGCCCTGTCGTCCCCGGCGTTTCGGTCGCCGACCACCGCGCCATCACCTGAGGAGATGCGGAATCATGCTCACGCGCGCTGTGAAGCCACGACTCCTGGTTTCGGGGGTCTGCCTGTCCTTCGTACTGGCAGCGGCGTTCGGACGCGCCCTGGCCGGTGACCTGCCGGATGATCTCCTGGCGCCCCGAGCGGCTCCGACGCCGGGAGACGCCGTGGAACCCGCACAGCCCTCCGAGGGCGAAGCCGAGGGCGCGGTTGGCGAGGAGTGCCCCCCGCCGGGCCGCGTCATGGTCACAGTGGGTGAGCACGGCCTCTCGCTCTCGTGCGTGAACGCGGACGCCCACGAGGTCTTTGCGCGGATCGGGCTCGCGGCGGGGCTGCCCGTCATGGTGAACGATTCGGTTCGGGATCGCGTAACCGCCGAACTGCACGACATGGCGCCGCAGGACGTCATCGCGAGCCTCGCGGCGACCTATGGGCTCTCCCGGACCGAACTGAACGGGATTACGATGATCTCCGAAGGCATCCCCACGGGGCCCGCGTCGTATCTCGCGAGCGAGATCGCGACGGTGCCCGTGGAGTATGTGCCCGCGAACGACGTCAAGGGCCTCATGCCGATGTTTCTGCAAAATCACATCCGACCCCACATCGAGCAGAACGCGGTCGTGCTTTCCGCC
>CAZCER010000027.1:0-4128 GCA_964497385.1 uncultured Armatimonadia bacterium
GGGCTAAGTGCTACTGGATGATGCACTCAGCGGTCGCCGCGTCGCCGTCGGCCTCGACGGTCACGGTCGCGGCGCCCGTCTCCAGGCCCGTCACAACGGTCGCCTCGGCGGCGTTCTCGCCGGCCTCCAGGGTGGCGTCCGTCTGCGTCTTGAGCGACCAGACGGCGTCCACGATCCCGATGTCCGACGCAGCCGTGAAGTCGATCGCGCCGCCGCCGGCGGCGACAACGGCCGTCGCCGGGCTGATGGAGACGTCGCCCAGGGCGCGCGTGGCCCCATCGCCGACAGCCGGCGTGACGGCGACGATCGACACGTGATCACCGTCAACGGCGGCGGCGACCTCGGCGGTCGCCGCCGACAGGTCGTCCCGTCCAAGCGGCGGGGTCACCGTGACGACGATGTCTCCGGAGGGGATGCCCTCAAACGCGAACTCACCGTCCGCGTCCGCCGCGCCGGACGCGACGGTCATGCCGTTCACCACGACTTCCACGGTCGCGTTCGGCAACGCGATCGTCGCGAGGCCCGACGCGCCGTTCTCGTCGATCTCCAACGCCGCGCCGGAGACCTCGACGCCGCCGCCGCACGGCAAGTCGATGAAGGAGTCCCCGCCCTCGAGCAGCGGCTCGGGGATCAAGGACTCCACAGATTCGCTCGTGTCCGGCGGATCGTCACCGCCGGGGATGCTTCCACCGGTCAGCCTGACGCTGACCGCACCATCGTCTTCTCCGCCCGTGGGCACGGCGGCGCACCCAGCCACCAGTGCCGCCGTGATGAAGGCGAGGGCGGCAACAGCCACCGTGATCTGAACCCAGCCAATGCGCTCGGACACTGAGTTACTCCTTTCCGTTCCCTGAGGGTGACCTCGAGTCCTGACGCGGGTCCGCCTCGGCTCGCTCCCAAAGGCCGCGGATAAACGGCCAGGGCGACAGGGCCAGAACCCGCTCGACTGTCTCCGTGCGTCCCGCAAGGGACGCGGCTCGCAGCAAGTCCAGATACACATCCACCATGGAGCCGGCGATCGCCTCAACACGGGCGAACCCCTCGGTCCAGAGGGGCCACCACATGCGTTCGATCACCTTGGTGGCCTCGGTTAGCTTCTCGATCGCGTGCTCCAGCCGCCCCGCGCGCATGTCGCAGACGCCCTGAACATGCCGGCATCGCCAGACAAGCCGCTTGGCCTCCAACCGGAGAGCCTGGGCGACCCCCTTCTCCGCCGCGTCGCGCGCGGCGTCCGTTTCCCCGGCGCGCAGCAGCAGGTCGGCCAAGACCACGTTGGCTTCCGACCACGTGCTCATGGCCTGCAACCGCGCGGCGTCGCGCACGGCCCGCTCGACGTCCGGACTCGCGCCGTCCACTCGGCCGGACGCCGCATCGAGGCGGGCTTGCAGTATGGCGATTATGATCAGGTAGTTCGGCGCGTTCAGCGACTGCCCGACCTCGCGCGCCCGCGCTATGGACTCCGCGCACGGCTCGAGCTGGCCAGCCTCCAATTGCGCCTCGGCCAATTGCATCCGCGCGTAGAGTTCCGCGAACCGGGCCTTCGCGTCCTGGGCCGCGGTCAGCGCGTCTTGGGCGCAGCCCATGGCCTGTTCGCAGAGCCCGGCCGCTACGTACCACTCGGCCAACGCCGCGTTGGCGGTCGCGACGCGAACGCGGTCGTCCGCGAGACCGGCCGCGTGCCGCGCCTGTTCCAGCCTCCGCCACCCCTCGGCCAGATCCCCGAGGCGCGTGCGGCAGACGCCCTCGTTGATCAGCGCCTCGAGCCTTTGGCGGCGGACCTCGCCGCGCTCGGCCGCCGCCGACATCTCGTGGCTCGCGTCGAGCGCGGCCCGGGCGTTGCCCATGGCGAGATGCACGTTCGCGCGGTTGCCGCACAGGTAGGATTTCAGATGGGCGATGTGTTGGGGCTTGGCCCCCGAGTCGGCCAACACCTGTGCGGCCTCGTCCAGCTTCGCGAGCGCCTCGTCGTATCGCCCTAGCTGTTCGAGGATGCCCCCGATCGACAGCAACCCCGTGCAGTGACGGAACCAGCTCTCGGCTTGGGCGGCCAAGGCCGCTTGGCTTAGCGCCGCTTCCGGCTCTCCCAGGAGCTGAAGGACATTCACGAGTCCCTGCCGCGACCGCAGTTCCTCTTCCCTCAGACCCTCGGCCTCCCACAACTCCACCGCTCCGGTGAACGCGGCTTTCGCCTCGTCCAACAACCCCAGCTCGCTCATCGCGTGGCCCTGCAGATGCAGGGCGTCGGCCTTCGCGCTGCGGTCCCCGACTTCATCGGCCAGGACGGCCATCTCCCGAGCCGCAGCCGCAAGGGCCCTTGCGTCCGGCGGTTGGCTCAGCGCGTGCGCGAGGCGTGTTGTAAGCTCCAACCGCACGCCCACGCCGCCAGCCGCGGGCTCGCTGTTGCCGGCTGGGTGAGAGACTCCGCTCTCATCCGGCATGCGACGCTACCTCCTTTCGGTCCGCGCCGTCGGTCTCTCCATGGGCGCGGGTTCGTCCCGTTCCGAGGTCTCGCACTGTCCACATGCGTCATGACACGGCGCAGGGCTTCTCCCTTTCTCGCAGAATCACCTGTTACTGAGTTCCTGTCCTTCGTGGCATCGGAAGGCGCTGTTCACCATCTCGGACCTGAGCCCTCTCAATGCTCTGTTGTTGCGTGACGACATCCCCGCCGACGCGTTGGCGGTGATCCGCGCCATCGTGCAATCCCGCTCGCCGGCCGGCTCTCCGTTGGGCGACCCGTGGAGCGAGTCCCACACGGGCGGGCGCTCGCTCGACGAGCCGCCGTTCGCGGACGACATCCCCCCGGCCTCGGTGGTCGCGTTTCTCGAACCGCGCTCTCAGCAGCTTCTGGTCGAGGGCTTGCCCACCCTCTTCTCCAGCGGCGCCGCTCCCGGCGAGCTGACTCTCACCTGTCGCGACGGCAGACAGCTCACCATCGACCGGGACGCGGGAGTGATCCGCGTCGTCTACGGGGGCCGTGTGCTCGGGCTCTTCGACGTGTGCTCGAGCGAACTGGACGCCGGGGCGATCGGGCCCTGGGAGCCGCTCGCCGCGTTGGCGGCCTTGGTCGGGTCATCGATCGCCCGCTGCAAGGCCCATGAGGAGATCCGCAAGTTCAAGACCATCGCCGATGAGGCCAACTACGGCGTCTTCATCGCCGATCTCGATGAAACGATTACGTATGTGAACGGATGCCTCGCCCGGATGCGAGGGCGGGCGGCCGACGAACTCCGCCTCAAGCCCATCGGGGATCTGCTGACTCCCTCGGATCAGACGCGCTGGAAGTCGCTCTCGAGAGAACTCGTCGACACCGGCTCTCTGGCGCCGGCCGAGCTGTCGCTGCGCAGTGAGAACGGGTCCGATCTGCCGGCGCTCTTCGCGGGGATCCTCATCCGCTCGGCGGACGGCGCGCCGCGGCACCTGGCGTGCACGATCATCGATCTCACCGAACGGAAGCGCCTGGAGGAAGAGCAACGGCGTCTCGAGGCGGAGATCCAGACCTCTCAGCGAATCGAGAGCCTCGCCGTGCTGGCCGGCGGCATCGCCCATGACTTCAACAACCTGTTGACCGGGGTGCTGGGGAGCGCGTCACTGGCGGCCATCTGTCTGCCGGAGGAGTCCCCCGCCGCCGAGTACGTCGAGCGCATCCAGACCGCGGCCCGGCGCGCTTCGGACCTGTCGACCCAGTTGCTCGCTTACTCGGGGCGGTCCAGCATCGCGCTCGGAGCCATCGACGTGTCGGAGCTGGTTGGCGAGATGGCGCACCTACTGGACGTCTCCGTGCCGAAGACCACGATCGTTCGCCGCGAGCTGGTCGAGGCGCTTCCGGCGATCGAGGGCGACGCGACGCAGATCCGCCAGGTCGTCATGAACCTCATCACCAACGCCGCGGACGCGATCGGGGCGCAGCCGGGTGAGATCCTTGTTCGCACCGGCGTGCTGAGCCAAGCGTCGCTGCCGCTGCACCAGGCGATCCTGGGGCAGCCCGACCCCGAGTCCGAGCACGTGTTTCTGCAGGTGTCGGACACGGGCTGCGGCATGGACGAGGACACGCGATCGCGGATCTTCGACCCGTTCTTCACAACCAAATCCACGGGCCATGGTCTGGGACTCGCCGCGGTGCTCGGG
>CAZCER010000027.1:4138-15729 GCA_964497385.1 uncultured Armatimonadia bacterium
CACCCCCCGAGCCAGTCCGGCCTAAGTTAGCGCCAATGCCTCCTCGCTCCCCCTCCTGGCGCCCTCCGAGCAGCCGCAGTGCTCGGGGACCATCCTCGTGGCCGATGACGAGGAGATCCTCCGACAGATCTGCACCGCCGCGCTGGAGATGGTGGGGTTCCGGGTGATTGCGGCCGTCGACGGCGAGTCCGCGGTCCGGACCTTCCGCGAGCACTCCGACGAGGTGTCGCTCGTGCTCATTGACATGAGCATGCCGAAGCTCGACGGCGCGGCGGCCGTGGCTCAGATCCGCGAGTTGCGCGCCGAGGTCCCGATCATCGTCATCAGCGGCTACAGCGCGGAGGACCTCACCCGCCGCCTGGCCGGAGAGCCCCGCGTAGGGTTCCTCCAGAAGCCGTTCGAGCCGTTTGAACTCATCAGCACCGTTCGACTGGCCCTCGGGCGTTAGGGCCGGCCGGCCAGCGAGAGGGGGCCTCGCATGCGGGGAACCAACCGACGCGCCCGCGGTCTGGGTCTGGAGGAGGAGGCCGCGCGCTATCTCGCAAAGCGCGGGGCGCGCATCCTCGAACGCAACTTCGAGGGGCGGCGCGGCGAGATCGACATCGTCGCGGAAGAGGGCGATGCGCTGCTGATCGTGGAGGTGCGGTCGAAGCGCGAGGGCTCCCCCATCGGCCCGGCGGAGAGCGTCACGATTCCTAAGGCGCGGAAGCTCTACAAGACCGCTCTGGAATACCTGGCCCGCCGGGGCATCGACGATCGCGCGGTCCGTTTCGACGTGGTCGCCATCCGGACCGACGACGCGGGCGCGATCCGGTCCATCGAGTGGCTGAAGGACTTCTTTGACCTCACGGACCTCTGAGCGGAAACCGTCTACGCGGTCGCGCCCTTCAGCTCAAGCAAGGTGACCTCCGGCGGGCAGTGGATCCGTATGGGGATCTCGGCCCCGCCGATCCCGCGACTGACGTAGACCCGAGTACGCCCGACCCGCCCCCAACCGCTCGCCAGATCGAGCCGTCGTCGATGCGGGATCCAGTAGGCGGATCCGTCCGCGCGACACCACTGCCCTCCGTGCGTGTGACCGCACAGGCAGAGGTCCGGGGCGTGGGCCGGGTCGTCGAGAAGAGCGAGCGGGCTGTGGGAGACCATGAGGCTCGGGACGCCGGCCGGTCGATCCCAAAGCGCGCTCTTCGCGTTCGGGAAGCCCGCCCAAGCGTCATCCACCCCACAGAGATAGAGCGGGCCCGCCGGGGTTTCGAGCGTCAGGCCCCGGTTCACCAGCAGCTCGACGCCCGCTTCGCGGTGCAAGGCTTCCGAGAGCGACCGCGACACCCAGATGTCATGGTTTCCGAGCACGCCATAGACGCCGAGCGGGGCCTCTAGCGACGCGAGCGCTCGCCGCGCCTTTGCCGCCGCGCCCGCGTCGAACATGAGCGTGTCGCCCCCGGTGAGGATGAGGTCGGGACGCAGGCCGACGGCTCGGGCGGCCGCGCTCTCGAGGAACCAGGCGGGCACGGTCGCTCCGAAGTGGAAGTCCGTCAAGAACGCGATCCGCACGCTTGCTTGCGGTCTCAGGGAGCGCATGCGAACGGTGTGACGCTCCACGCGGAGGAATCCGGGACGGCGACACTGCAGACCGTACAGCCGCGCGGGCCAGTCGCGGAAGAAGACTCGCTTGACGATCGGCTCGATGGTTGCGCGCACCCGCGAGTATCCGGGGGGCGGCGGGTCGCCGTAGTCGCGCATCCGGCGTCAGTCCTCAGGGCTCGAGTCGGAGTCCGGCGCCGGCGTCTCCTCGTCGCTTCGGAACGGTGGGCGGATCCTCCGGACGCGGATGCTCTCGTCGAGAATCTGCGCCGTCAGGGACCCGAAGGAGACCACGACCTTGGTGAAGTCCTCGATCCCGATGTCGCACAGCAGAACGTCCTCGATCGGGATGAAGTAGAGGAATCCGGTCATGGGCATCGGAGACGAAGGAAGGAGTATCTGCACGTAGTCGCGGTCGCTGATGCGGTAGATCTTGCGTGAGGTGAGCACGCCGAGCACCCTCATGTTCGCGAACTGCACGGCCACGACGTCGCCGAACTTGCTCACGTCCTTGGCGGCCTGGCCGCGCAGCACGTCGACGACCTGAAGAAGGGCGCCGTAGATGCGGTTCACGATCGGGAAGCGCCCGAACAGGGCGTTGATCGCCTCCGCGATCCAATTCCGCGCCCCGCGGCTTGTGCCCATGCCGAGCAGCGTCACAAGGACCACGACCACCGCGGATACGGCCGCGATGAAGAGCCAGTACAGGTGTCCCCCGGGCTCGATGTTGATGAGCCTCGAGAACTGCCCGACTCCGGCCTCGGGGTCAAAAACCCTCAGGATGGCGCGCACGACGGCGCCGATCACCCAGATGGTGACCGCGGCGGGAAGCAGGATGAGCACACCTGAGACGAAGTACCCAAGGGCCTGACGCGCTAGCTGGCGCAACGCTGGATCTCCTCAGCAGACGGTTGCATTCCGACGGCCCCGGCCCTGGAGCCGGGAGGCCGCCGTCCACCGACGGCGAAGCTACAGCCGCGCGCCATGCCGCGCCGAAAGGGGCAGAGCGTTGACACGGACTGTCGCCAGGTGGGCGGTTCTTATTATACCCGTTGCCGCCCTCGCTTTCTGCTGTGGCTGCATCACGTCTGGCGTCGGGGGTGGGGGCGACCCTACACCGGACACCCTCGAGGACACGGTCAGCGCGCTTGTGAACGCGGAGAGGGCGGAGGCCGGCGTCGAGCGGCTGGCGCTGGCGACGGACGTCCTGGCCGTAGCCCGCGCTCATTCCCGAGACATGGGCGACCGCGGGTACTTCTCCCACGACACGCCTGAGGGCGTCACCCCGTCCGAGCGCGCCGCGGCGGCGGGCATCGCCTGGCGGATGTACGGCGAGAACATCTTCTACGTCTCAGGGGACGGCGGGATGAGCACGCCTGAACTCGCCGCTTATGTCGTAGACGGCTGGATGGACTCGCCCGGTCATCGCGCGAACATCCTGGAGCCCGCGTACGAGGAGGCCGCCGTAGGCGTTCATCACGACGACTCCGGGGCCTACTACTTCACCCAGAACTTCCTCACGCGCCCGTAGCGCCGAGTTCGCCAGCGGCCTGCAGCGCGACTGGCCGAGGCTTCGCGACCGGCTTGAAGGAGCCGTGCCATGCCGGAGAAGGGTTGGACGCGCGTCAGAGCCGGAGCGGCGCTCATCTGGCTGCGCATGGCGCTGCCGGCGATCGGGGCGTCGGCGCTCTTCGTGGTGCTCATCTTCTGCGTGCTGATCCCCTCGTACCGAGACAGCCTCATGGCCGCGCGCCGCGAGGCTCTGCGGGCTCAGACCACTCTGGCGTCCGCCATCCTCGACTCCTACCACAGCAGAGAGCTGGAGGGCGAACTCACGCGCGAAGTGGCCCAACGGCGCGCCGCAGGGCTGATCCGGACCTTGCGTTACGGACCCGAGGGCAAGGACTACTTCTGGATCAACGACACGCGCCCCTATATGGTCATGCATCCCTACCGGCCCGATCTGGAGGGCCAGGACCTGTCGACCTACCGCGACCCCAACGGCGCCGCGCTCTTCCTGGACGCCGTGCGCGTCACTCGTGAGCACGGCGCCGGCTACATCGGGTACGTCTGGCAGTGGCAGGACGACCCGCGGCTGCCCTCCCGCAAGATCAGCTACGTCGAGGCTTTCGAGCCCTGGGGCTGGATCGTGGGCACCGGCATGTATGTGGACGACGTCCACGGAGAGATCGCGGCGATCACCCGCGGGTTGGTGCGGGTGTGCGCGGCGGCGGCGGTCGCGCTGCTCCTCCTCACGGGCTACATGGCCGCGCGCTCGGCGTCCAGCGAGCATCGGCGCGAGGCCGCGGAGGGGCGCTTGAGGGAGTCCGAACGGCGCCTCGCCGACATCATCCGGTTCCTTCCGGACGCGACGATGGTCCTGGACAGCCAAAGGCGGGTTGTGGCGTGGAACCGCGCCATGGAGCAGCTCACCGGGGTTTCCGCCGAGGAGGTCGTCGGGAAGGCCGACAGCGCCTGCGCCCGAACGTTTCACGGCGTCGATCGTCCGCTGCTGGCCGATCTCGTTCTCGCCCCGCCGGAGGACCTCGAGTCGTACTACGCTTTCGTGGCCCGCGAGGGAGATCGGCTCGTGTGCGAGGACTTCGCGCCGGCTCTCCGCCGTCATCTGATGGCGTCGGCCGGTCCGCTGCGCTCCGCCGACGGCGAGATCGTGGGGGCGATCGAGACCATCATGGACGTGACCCCGCACCGAGCGGCCCAGGAGGAGCGCGAGCGTCTGCAAGCCCAACTGGAGCGCGCCCAGCGCATGGAAGCGATCGGCAAGCTCGCCGGCGGCATCGCGCACGACTTCAACAACCTGCTGACTCCCATCCTCGGCTTGGCGGAACTCCTGATGATGGGGGCCGGGGAGGACAGCGCGACCCGCGAGCAACTGCGGCAGATCATGTCCTCCGCCGAGCGGGCCAGGGATCTCACCCAGCAACTGCTCGCATTCAGCCGCAGGCAGCATCTTGAAACCGCGCCCATCGCACTGAATCCGGTGATCCGCGGAATGAAGGACCTGCTGCGCCGGACCATTCGTGAGGACATCGAGATCGACTTCGATCTTGCCCCCGATCTGTGGTCCGCCCGCGCCGACGCGACGCAACTGGAACAGGTCCTGATGAACCTCGCCATCAACGCGCAGGACGCGATGCCCACCGGGGGAGCGCTCCGGATCCGCACCGAGAACGCGGTGATCGGTCCGGATGACGATGATCTTCGCGCGTCGCTCAACGTCGGCGAATATGTGAAGCTGACGGTGTCCGACACCGGGGCCGGAATGGACGCCGAGACGCGCGCGCACATCTTCGAGCCCTTCTTCACGACCAAGGCCGAGAGCGGCGGGACGGGCCTCGGGCTTTCCACCGTGTATGGGATCGTTCGCCAGCACGGGGGCGTCGTCACCGTGTTCAGCGAGCCCGGCGCAGGCAGCACGTTTCGCGTCTACCTTCCTCGCGAGGACGCCGAGGCGGTGCAGCCGACTCAACACTCCGACGCGGGAGAGGTCGCTGGCGGCGACGAGACGATTCTCGTGGTGGAGGATGACGCGAGCGTGCGGAAGCTGGCCCGCAAGGCGCTGGAGCGACACGGCTACACGGTGCTTGACGCGGAGGGCGCCGACGAGGGCATGGCCGCTCTCTGCGCGCACACGGAGGCCATCGATCTCCTGCTCTGCGATGTGATCATGCCGGGGCGGAGCGGCCCGGAGTTCGTCGCCGAAGCGACCCGCGTGCGTCCCGACCTCCCGGTCGTGTTCATGTCGGGCTACACCGGAGGCCTGCTCACCGGCCACGGCCTCGACGCCGACTCCGCGGCATTCCTGGAGAAGCCGTTTTCGTGCACCGAACTCGCGCGGGCCGTGCGCGCCGCCCTGGACGAGACTCGCCCTTAAGCCGCGGCGCGAAAGGACCGACAACCCTGGTGAGCGACCAGGAAGCCGCTGGAGACGGCGAACTGGCCGCAAGGGGTGAAAGACCAGAATCGATGGTCAGCGCCAAAGGACGGTCGCTGATCGGAGAACCGATGCACGGTGGCACTCGATTTCGTCGGCTACGGCGCGGAGCCCCAAGCGTGAGTGGAAGCGGAGCTTCCAGGGGCCGATGCACCAGGGAGGGTCGGAAACCGCGTGCACCATTCCCCCCACCGCGACGGCTCGGCGCCGTCCAGGGGGGCCCCTGGTCAGATCGAATGTGTCGCAAGCCAAGGATGGCGCGAGTCCACTACACGCACTCGTGTCGAGGGCAAGAGGAGAAGCGAGGCCCTCGCACGGTCTCCCATGGATGGGAACCTCCGGTGCGCCTTCCGCTCCCCCGCTAGTCTTCCCTCGACACACTTCGGGTGCGCGTCGAGAGCCTCCACGCTCCTCGACAGCCCTCCGCCTTGGTCGCCGGACTCGTCCGGCGAACCGAGCGTCCCTGTCGGACTCACAACGCTCCTTGGATTGTAGGCGGGCCTAGCGCCTCGAGCGCACGGGCGCGGACTGGAGGATCTCCGTCCTTCCACCCGCGCCCGGGCTCCGCCGGACAGCCACCGGGACGGCAACCCCAGATACACGCATGCTCGTGACGCCATGCGCCTGGCCTGTGCTTGCACCTCGAGTTCAGGGCCACGGCGAGGGAGAACTACACCTTGTTAGGATGTGCATATCAGTGACTTCCTTGGAGCATACACTCAGTATTACGCATGAGAAGCGCTTTATGGGCGCGGGTCATGCCGATATGCGCCCATTGGAGTCAACGTCCACTCGGGCGCTTCGGCGCTCCGATCCGCCTCTCGGTGTTCCGCCTCGTTGCAGGCCGCGTAGGCAACGCGGCGGCGTTCCCCGGCTCCTACGCCCGGGGACGAGCGCGGCGCGGTCCTTCGAGAGACTGGCGATCGGCGTCGCGGGCTGCCTTTGGACTTCCCTCATTCCTTCGAACCGCCCTGACGCGAGGTCGGAGTTTGGCCCCGCGTCTCTTGGGTCCGGCTCGTTGTCCGCGTGGGAACGGGCATACCCCCGCGCGGAGCACGGCCGGCGGCTGGGGGGGTGGTCTCGCTAGCGGTCGTGTCGGCGCCACGGCGGCGCCGGCCGATAAGCTAGGACGACTCGGGCGGCCAGACGGTGTCCGGACCGGTGCGCACCCCGGAGGGGTGTCATCGGACCGGCGGGAGGGTTCCGCGCTTCGGCGCGGTTCCGGGACTCCGGCTTCGGGACGCACTCCGAGATGTTGAGGCGTCTCGGCCCTCCGGCCCCAAGGACCCTGGTGTGAGCCACGGTCGGCGGGGCTGGGCTTCATCCCCGATCGCTGGGTGACGGTCCGTCACACCCAATGTCCCATCCAGCGGTCAGCCTTCCCCAGGATCCCGAAGGCAGGAGTCTCGCGCATACGCGGGCGTGAGGGCATCTCCCTCTCCGTCCACCAATACGCGCCCTCCCCCCCGCACACCCCGGCCTTCCCGAGCGGCGTTCGCGCATCGTTTCGGCGCATCGCGCACTCTCCACCGCGGAAACGCGGGCGCGATGGGCAGCCGCGCAAGCGGTGAGGCCGCCCGAGTCGTTAGTGACCCGTTCGTCGCCTGGGGAGGCGGGGCGGGCGCGTGGCAACAGGTTCCAGCGACCGCGGAACAAGGGAGGCCTCATCCTCGAGAAGTGCGGTTTGGGTACCCGCCTTCTGGCGGATGGGGCGAAGCAAGACAGTTTACGCGCAGGAGCATGCGGCCTGAGAGGGCCGCGCAGCGGGAAGCACGACCGGCCGCGGGAGCAAGCGGTCGGGACTCGGCCTTAGGCCGGGTCAGGCGGCGCCCACGCAGGGAAGCGCGGGGAGCCACCCACCAGCGATCCATCAAGGAGGATGAATCGGCATGGGAATACGCATCAACACCAACTCAACGGCGCTGACGGCCTACCGGTACATCGGGCGGGCCTCGAGCACGCTCCAGACCTCTGTCGAGCGCCTCTCATCCGGTCTGCGCATCAACCATGCGCAGGACGATCCGGCGGGCCTTGCCATCGCCGAGAAGATCCAGACGCAGGTTCTCGGACTGCAGCGCGCGTCGATGAACGCCCAAGACGGGACCTCGCTCCTGCAGACCGCCGAGTCGGCTCTGGGCGAGGTCACCTCGATGCTGCACCGCATCCGGGAACTGGCCATCCAGGCCGCGAACGGCACGCTGACGTCCGCGGACCGCGTGGAGATCCAGCGAGAGATCGACCAACTGCTCGATGAGATCGACCGCACGGCGCAGGCCACCGAGTTCAACACCAAGAGCCTGCTTGACGGCACGGCTTCCGCTCTGGTCTCCGTCGACGACGCGGGCCTCACCCCCATCGTCACCGGCGACAAGGTCGATGAGGGCAACTACCGCCTCGAGATGGAGATGACGCCCGGTCAGGCGCAGGTTCTGAAGTCGGACATCTTTCAGATCCTGGCCGGCGAGCAGTACAAGCTCGGGACCCGCGGCATGGCCGAGGACATCCTCGCCGTCGAGGACGTCATGGTCTATACGCAGGACGACGGCGCCGGCAACACCAACATCATCCTGCGGCGCCTGGACGGCAGCGAGGCCACGATCACTACCACGAACGACGCAAGCAACCCGCAGCTCTCGCCGGACGGCATGAGCATCGTCTACACGCGCACGTCGGCCGCGCCCGCGGACAACCTCTACATCTACGACCTCGAGACGCAAACCGAGCGGCAGGTCACCAACTGGGCCGCCGCCGGCACGGGCGCCAACGAGGCGCGGTGGTCGTCCGACGGAAGCCAGCTTCTCTATGTGGGCACGGCGGCCGGCAACACCAACGTCTACGTCCTCAGCGCGAACGCGACGACCCCCCAGAACGGCACGCAGATCACCGCCGACAACGACGTCGTAGCCGGTTCGGCCAGTTGGTCTCCGACCACCAAGCGCGTGCTCTACGACTCGCTGGCGAACGGCGTGATGATCATCGACTCCGACGGCACCGACGCCGTGACGGTGGCGGACGCGACGTTCGCCAACCCGGAGTGGTCGCCCGACGGCACTCGGGTTCTCTTGGAGGACCCGGGCGCCAATGACGATGTATGGATCTACGACATCGCCAGCGGCACACGGACCAACATCACCCAGAACCTGGGCGCGGGCCCGACCTGCACCCAGGCCACATGGTCGCCCGACGGCACGCGGCTCGCGATGGTCTACGACGACGGCGGCGGCAACCTCGACATCCGCGTGATGAACGCGGACGGCAGCTACGTGCGGGACCTCATCAGCGGCGCCACGAACTACCTCCAGGCCGCCGCTCCGCTCGACCTGATCTGGTCCTCGGACGGCAACTACGTCTACTTCGAGGGCACGGACGGCGGCGGCGACCAGCAGCTCTACCGCATCTCCACGGACGGCTCGGTGGTGGAGGAGCAGATCACGACCGCGGCGATCGACTCGACGGAGATGTCCTTTGGGCGCTCGGGCTACTGGGTCGCCGAGGCGGACCGACCGACCTCTGCGGACTTCACGCTCTGGCAGGACATGGACTGGAGCACCAACCCCGACGACGACACGTTCCCCGGATCGCCCAACACCTCGCAAGACTATCGGATCCAGCACGAGGTCGCGCCGGCGACGACGGTGGCCTCGCAGGTCGTGGCCGGAGCGGCCACGTTCGGAGGAGCCGGCACCGTCACCGTCGTGGTTCAGGTGCTGGACGCGGGAGGCGCCGAACTCGGCCGCTCGCGCCAGATTCAGGCGACGTTGGCCGCGGGCACCGACGAGATCGACCTCGACTGGGAGCCGGTGGCCGGAGCGGCGACGTACCGCGTCTGGTTTGGCGACGCCGACGCCGGCATCACGGGTTACAACGACGTGGCGGCGCCGGCGACGGCGACCACGCTGGCGGCCGTGCCCGGAGCGGCGGCCACCCTGCCGACCCAGAAGGTGGCGGGCGACCGTTTCGGGGTGACCGACTACGACATCCGGGAGCGCTGGAACGGGTTCACGGTCCGCCAGACCGGCGTCCTTGGAAGCGACACCTACACGAACCAGGCGCCCTACATCGTGCTCGAGGTCGTCGGCGTTCGCGTTACCAACAACGAGGCCGACTACACGATCAGCGGCGATCAGATGGTCATCGACGACAGCCTCATCGACACCACGACCGGCGAGTACATGCAGAGGGTCCAGCTTCGCGCCACGACCTACACGCGCGACGGCGAGGTGCTGGAGCAGACCTCGTTCGAGATGGACGCGAGCCAGTGGACCTCCGCGCAGGACGTCCTCAACGGCTCCGACTTCGCCGATCTCGACGGGAACTACCAGAACACGACCGTCACGTTCGGCCAGAACGGCGACGTGGTCTCCGTTCAGGACAAGATCGTGCTCCTCTACGACAACGTCGACCAGTACACCAACGGCGTCGTGTGGACTTCGCAGAACACGACGGACCTCGGCTCCTTCAGCCTCGACACCGACGGCTACAACGTTCGCTACGGCCTCGAGACCGACCGGATCGGAGCGCGAGCCCAGGCTCCGAAGGGCCTGGACGCGCTTCCCGGCGTGACCTACGAGCAGTCCTTGGCCTGGATCGATCTCGAGGGGACCGTGCACATCGGCACGGGCGAGTACCGCTTCGCCGCCGACCCCACCGGATCGACCGACTTCAACCTGACCGAGTCGACCCTGGCCGAGCGGGTCACGAGCCTGCAGTACGTCGACCGCTTCGCGCTGGGGAGCGGCTCCATCTTCGATGTGAACGCCCAGGAGCTGACGATGTACGCGGCGGGCCGGAGCGCCGACATCGTGCTCCAGGCGAGCGACACGCTGGAAGAGGTCGCCGCGAAGTTCCGCAGCGCCATGACCACCTCCATCGCGCTCGGCGGGCTTGGCCTCGGCGTCGACGGGGACGACTCCCTCGCGGGCGTCGACGGCAACACCTCGGTCTACGTCTCCAACGAAGCGACGGCGACCGACGAGGCCGTCGCGGGCACCTTGTTGCTGCGCTCGACCCTCCCCGGCATGGATGGGAGGATCTTCTTCTCCGGCGATGATCGCTTGATCGACGGGTTCTCGTTCGCGGAGGTCGTCGCCCCGACGATCAACAACCTCGACGTGACCGTCTATGACGCGCACAGCGGCGAACTCATCGGCTCGCAGTCGGTGAACGACAGCGTGCTCCGGTCGATCATCTCCGGCGTCGACGTCAACATCCGCCAGGACGCCGACGTCCGGGTCGAGTGGAACGCGCAGCGCAAGCGTTTCGAGTTCTACTCGGGGTTCGGCAAGGACGTCATGAACCTCCACGTTGTGGACAACTCCCTCTCGCTCCAGATCGGAGCGAACCCCGGCCAGTCCCTGCAGGCTCGGATCGGCGCGGTGACGCGCGAGAGCCTGCAACTGGAAGACGTCCTGGTCGTTGATCGCGACGTGGCCGAGGCGGCCCTTACCCAGATCGACTACGCCGTCAACTACGTCAACAGCCAGCGGGCGCGGATAGGCGCCTACATCAACCGCCTGGAGACCACCGTCAACATCCTGGACATCACCCAGGAGAATCTGACGGCGTCGGAGTCGCGCATCCGCGACCTCGACATGGCTCAGGAGACCATCAACTTCACCAAGGACCAGATCCTGGTCCAGGCCGCGACAGCCATGCTCGCGCAAGCGAACACCCTGCCGCAGTCCGTGCTCCAGCTCCTGCAGTAGCGCCCCGGCCCAGGGCGCGGTCGCTGACGCGGGCCGCCGATCGGACGCTTCCCGCAGTCCGGACGGCGGCCCGCACAAGACCCGCCTTCCGGGGCGCCGTGGGAGGCTGACCCGCGGCGCCCCCGCCTCCAGCGTAAAAAAGGCCGGGAATCTTCTAAAGCCCCCCCACCCTCTTGCCGATACGTAGACTGGCATAGCCAGAGGTCCACCACGCCAACTCCGGTTGGCGTCGATCCTGTTGTTTGCGGAGGTGGGAGCGCCGGACGCCGGCCCACGGACGGGCCGGTCAACATGCTGGGAGACTAGGCGGCAAGGCGTAGGACTCCTCGGTTTCGGCCGAGGGTGGG
>CAZCER010000028.1:0-15669 GCA_964497385.1 uncultured Armatimonadia bacterium
CTCCAGCAGATGGCGGCGTTCGTAGGTGATCCGCTGCACATAGCCGACGAGGTGGAAGCAGTTGGCTTCGAACGGGTGCTCGTAGTCGCGCCGGAAACGCCGGACGACCTCCACGCCGCGAAGTTCCGGAAGCCGCTCCATGATCTGCATCACGACGTTGTGGTCGAGATCGTCCGCGAACGGCGCCGGCCGCCACGCCGCGTAGTTGTACTGCGCGAGGTGGTTCAGGCGCTCGCGCCAGTCAAGCGGCGGCTTGATCGGGTCGGGGCCCTGGCGTTGCGGGTCGGCGTTGATGATGTCGCAGAGTATCTGGGAGACGCGCACAAGCGCTTCCGGTGGCGGCGAGTATTTCGGCTTGTCGCCGCCCTCGGGAGCGGCGTTTGCGCCCTCGCTCTCGGTTGCCTCGGGTATTCGGCGCCCGTCCAGGAGCCACGGAGGGTCGTCGTAGCCCTCCACATCATCCAGCGTGACGACCACCGCCCAGAGCGGCTCGTTTCCGGCCAGCACGTGGCCCTCGCGGTCATAGATGACGCCTCGCGGCGCCGGGAGGCTCGAGTTGCGAGTGAGGGTTTGCCGGCTCTCCTCCGACCAGAAGTCGTAGTGGAGCACCTGCATCGTCCAGAGCTTGAGGACGATCGCCAAGAGAGCCGACGAAAGCGCCCACTTCGCGGCGCGCACCCGCGCGCTGCTCGTCGCCCCGCTTGTCACAAGAACGCTCATGGCCTCAACCTACCCGCCGGAACGGCGCGATCTTGGTGAACCTCTCGCAAAGCGTGTGCGGAGGGCCGCTTCGGAGTCCCTCCCGCTTCGTTCCTCGGTGCGGCGCGGCCCGAGCGCCGGCTCGGGATTGCTCGGGCCTTCCCCAGGGTCGGCGGGGCGCCCCCCGGCATGCGGCGCGTCCAAGCCCCATCGCGCCGCGCCGTTCGAGCAAGGGCCATCAGTCGTCGTCCGCTCCGGGCGGGTAGACGAAGCGCTCGCCAACGGCCAGCACTCGGACCGTGGCGGAGCAGCCCTGCCGCGACCGCACCGCCTGGACCAGCGTCTCCGGGTCCGACAGGTTCTCGGCGAAGGTGGCGAAGTGCATCGGGATGACGAGTTTCACCCCGAGGCGATCGGCCAGTTCCGCGGCCTCCGGAGCCGTCATCGCTTCCCACCGGCCGGCGAAGACCGTGAGCAACACGTCGACGCCTCGGCTGTGAAGCCAGAACAGCTCTTCCGCCGACGTCGTATCGCCTGTGTGGTAGATGGTGTGCCCGGAGACCGTGAGGATGTAGCCCACGCTGTCCTGTGTGTGCTCGGCGTGGACCGCTTGCACCTCGATGTCATGGATCGCGAATGCGTCGCCACGCGCGATGGCGTGTAGTCGGTCGGGTCGCCCGCCAGCCGACCGCAGCACGCGGATACTCGACTCCGGCCCCCAGAATCCCACCTCCCGCAACCGCATCAGCGGGATGCAGGTGTCCGGATCGGTGTGGTCGCTGTGGTCGTGAGTCAGCAGAACGTGAGCGACCTCCAGGTCCTCCGGACGACAGGGGATCGGCGCAAGGCGCGTGAGCGGAACGGAGTTCGTGAGGTACGGGTCAATCGCGACGCTTGTGCCCTGGTCGGAGACAAGTACAACGCCGCCCTGGCCGATGAAGTGAATGGCGACCGAGCCTTCCGGCGGAGTTGGGAACATCGACTGGAGCATGGTTAGTCCTCGCGAGCCTGCTCGGCCTCCGCACCTGCTGGGGCCGTCACGACGAACTCCGATCCCGACACGTCCTCCCCGTTCACGGAGAGGTAGAACTTGTACCTGCCCGCCGGCCAACCCGACGTCGGGCGCGTCAGCGAGAAGCGGGCGACCACCTGCGGCCCGCTCTGGCGCACCTGCCTGGCCGCAAGGTGGGTGTCGGAGTCCAGATGGACCCATCGGCCCGCCACGTCGCCCGGCGCACCCACTCCCTCGAGGGCCGCGACGGCGTACACAACCTCCGTGTCGGTCGAGAAAGCGCTGCTCACGCGGGTGAGCTTGTCCCGGCGAAAGTCGTACGCATCGCCGAGATCAAGACGGTCCACCCGAACGGACGCCGCCGCCGCTGCCTCGGGCGCGCTCTCCAAAGACAGGACCTCGACCGGTTCCGCCGCCGCGACAGGCGCCGCGGGCTCTCGCTCGGCCGAGTCGGTCGGTCGGTTGCACCCGGGCGCAACCGCCACAATGGACAGGATCGCGTATAGGCCGCGCAACATTGGATGCATCGCACAGGACATTCTAGCACGCGGCGGGGCGGAGGGTGCAGCGACGGGCGGGCCGAGGGCCTAGCCCCGGGCGACGCGCGCGGCGTGTCGCCGAACGGCCCCCGGCTCCTGGAAAAGGCGGATGAAGCACTCGAGGAGCCGAGGATCGAACTCCCGACCCATTTCGTCGACCATCACCTGGAGGCCGTCGTACGTGCAGAGGGCGTCGCGGTAGGACCGATCGGTAGTGAGCGCGTCGAAGACGTCGGCGACGGCGCAGATGCGCGCCGCGAGAGGGATGTCGGGCCCGCGGAGGTGCTTCGGGTAGCCCCGGCCGTCGCTGCGCTCGTGATGCGCGATGACGACGGACGTCACTACCGGATCGAGCGGCACTCCAGCCTCCTCCAGCACCTCGATTCCGAGCGCGGGGTGGCGCTTCATCTGGACCCACTGAGCCGGGCTCAGTTTGCCCGGCTCATTGATGACGTCGGGCGGCACGCGGCTCTTGCCGATGTCGTGGACCGCTAGGCCGAGGGCCAAACGCCGGACCCACTCCGGGTTGGCCTCCATCGACACCGCCAGCGCGGTGCCGAACACCATGACGTTCAGTGAGTGGCTGTACGTGTATCCGTCGTGGCGAGTGAGGGTCATCAGCCAGCGGAGCACCTCGACGCGCTCCACGGCGACGGCCACGACCCCCGACACGACCGTCTCAAGGGCCCGGATGGCTTCCGCGCGCGGCGAGCCGAACGCCATCTCCACGGAGAACAGCAATGCGTGGTAGGCGCGCGCGGCCTGCTCGTCGGCGGGAAGCGCCGCCCGATCGGAAGTCACGGCGCGGCTCAGGAGTTGGTGCGCCTGGTCGGCCGCGTCGGCGGCGCGCACGTACAGCACGCGCACATGGCGCTGCCGAAGGTCGCTCAAGAGCGACCTCGCGAACTGGTTGCCCTTGGCGAGGTAGAGGGTGTAGCGCTCCGCCGCCACCATGAGGAACAGGTCGCACAGGGCCATGGCGTCGACGTCCATCGCGCCGACTTCAACGGGAATGTAGAGCCCCTCATCGCTTGTGGACGGCGTCGCCATCGCGCCCCCCCCTGGCCGCGCGTCACTACGCCGGCTCAGAGCAGTTCTGCTGTTCGCTCGCGCGCACCCACCTAGTCCACCGCACCGCCAGGCGCGCGTCCTCCGACTCTTGGCGCAGCCGGGCAGGGCAAGCGCAACACTGGAACCACAGGCATATTGGCTCCCGTACGCGCTATACCTTCCTGCGCCGCGGGAAGAGCTTCTGAAACGCGCTGACGCACGAAAGGGTTGGGCCGGCGGCCAGGGGTATGTAGTATGAACGCGCGGGAGCGCCCCGCCGCAAAGGTTCGGAGGAACGCTGAGTGATGTCGATGGACCTGACCCCGTTTCTTGACGGCTTCCCCTACACGGAGGGGCAGGTCAGCGCGCGTCGCATCGTGGGCCTCGACGGCCGTGAGAAGATCCAGGTGCGCATCGAGCACGGGCTGATCCAACTGGAGGCCGACAACCACCCCGGCGGGCACCGGCCCTTTGATTGCGAGTCGCTCCTCGAGTACCACATCGAGCGACTCGAGGCCATGGAGCGCCTCTCCGGAAACGACGGCGGATTCACGCTCTCGTCCGCCGACTGCGAGGGGCTGCGCGCCGAGGGAGTGCTCTACTACCTGCGCTACGTCTGCTGCCTGGAACTCCGCGACTTCGGCCGGGCCATCCGGGACACGGAGCGCAACTTGAGAGCCCTCGACCTGTGTCGCCGCTACGCCGAGAACGACGAGGATCGCGAGTCTCTGGAGCAGTACCGGCCTTACATCCTCATGATGCGGGCCCGAGCCCGGGCGGGGCAGATGGTTGAACTCGGCGAGTCCGACCGGGCGGCGGAATTGCTCGCCGACGCCATGAAGGAGATCCGCTTCGTGATCGAGGAGCGCGGCGATGAGGACCCCGCGGAGACCGAGCGCGAACTCGCCGCGCTGGAGTCGCTCCTCGCGGAAGCGGGCTCGGGCCAGGGAAACGTCGTCGACACCCTCGGCCTGCGCCTCGAGCTGCAGGACGCGATCGAACGCGAGGACTACCGCCGCGCGGCCGCGCTGAGGGATGAGATCAAGCGACAGGAGCGCGAGCGCGAATGAGGAAGAGGCCGACCGCATGGGCATAGCCGAGAAACTCGCGGAGGCGCGCGACGCGGGCCGACGCGTGGTGGAGATCCCTGAGTTCGGGGTGCGCGCCATCGTGGAGCCCGAGGCCACGCTGGTCGCGGGCACGGAGTTTCGGGGCAGGCCCGAGGACATCGCCGCGCGCTGGCGCCCGGACGCGCGCGGCGACGGCGGCGAACTCCTGCTCGAGGCCGCCGGGCGCGCTTGCTACCAGAGCTGGCGCAACCCCGCCGAGCGCTCGAACCACGAGTACATGGTGAATATCATCGCCCAGGGGCACACCTCGGTGCTGGAGCACGCGGACTACACGTTCTACTTCCGCGGCGTCTCACGGAGCCTCACCCACGAGATGGTGCGCCACCGCGCGGGGTGCTCGTACAGCCAGCTCAGCCAGCGGTACGTGGACTCCTCGGAGGTCGCGTTCGTCGTGCCCCCGGCGCTGATGGACGAGGATCGCTTGCTCGAGCCGTGGGCGGAAGCGTGCGCGGCCTCGCTCCGCGCTTACCAGACCCTGACGGAGCGCCTCGAGGGCAAGATGGACCACATCAAGAAACGGCGCGAGGCGGCCCGCTCGGTGCTCCCGAACTGCGTGGAGACGCACCTCGTGATGACCGCGAACGTGCGCGCCTGGCGGCACATCCTGACGCTGCGCGGCTCCGAGCACGCCGAGGCCGAGATCCGCCGCCTGATGGCGGTGATCCTCCCGATCCTGACGGGCGCGATCCCGCTCTTCTGGGACTTCCGCATCGACACCGCCGCCGACGGCATGCCGGTGGTGCTGTGGGAGGGCGAGTAGCGGGGCCGGGCGCCGCCGCGCTATCGCGTCGTCGCGGGGTGGCTTCCTGAAGACTCCCGACCGAGCACGCGAATAGATGTGCGGAACCGCCTGCGCAGGCTGATGGAGGTCGGCCCTCCGTCTGTGCTCTGCGCGGCGCCGCACCTTCGGTGGCCTACGCATCCTCGCTACCGTCGCTGGGCGACCAGTCTGAAGGCAACCACCACAACAGATCATCCTCGCGGACGATTTCGTCGAGGCGCTCCTGGCGAATGGTGAGGCGAGATCGTAGGCGGCTCATGCCGCTAGTGTACGAACGACGGTCGCGGACCTGGCTGTTGCCGCTCGTATTGAGGAGCTTCCGAACCTGCTCCTCTGTCATGGTGGACGCGAGTGGAAGCACGAGCCGATCGAAGAGCACATCGGCCTCGTCATATGAACCCGCGCGTCCCAGCGCGGCGATGTAGAGGTCGGCGTCCCCAGGGTTGGGCGTGGGCCAGTCGATGTCGCACGCGGCGGTCGGAGAGATAGCCTTGATGCGGTCGACCGCCAGCGCCATGAGTTCGGGGATCGCCAGCGCGGCCGGTACCCCTTCCTTGGCGCCAACGCCCCCAAGCTGTGCAACATACTGCTGCAGCTTCTCTTGGGTCGCGGTGCCAATGTAGCTCCACACGTCGCCCACCGCTGCGACAAACTGGAGTACGAGCCCGACTGAGTCGGGCTCGCAGAGGGCAAGCGTCTTGGGCAACTCAAGTGCGAGGACGCTCTCCACGGCACCCCGGTTCATCTGACGGAGGGCGCCCAGGGCCGCAGCGCACCTGAGCAGATGCCCAGGAGCACCGCCCTAAAGCAGTGCGTTCTTGAGCACCAGGATGACGAAGTTCCTCAGGAGGGATTGGGAAGGATGCGCGAGGGGCCCCGCCTCGAGGACGCGACGAGCAGCTGCCGAGTGCTGAGGGAATGACGCGGACACGACCTCGTTCATGAGTCGGTCGAGTGCGGCCTTCCCACACACTGGCGGCCGCGACAGCATGTGGGTAACGGCGTGCTTGATGTGGGCACGCACCTGTTCGGCGGACGGGGCGTACATCTCGGCGTCAGCATCCAGCGACGGATGTGCACAGCGCTGCCGGTCAGCGAGAAGGCGGGACAGGTCGTCCTTCTCCAACTCGCTCAGGAATCCAAAGCGCTCCCTGGCCTCGTTCAGGATCTCCCTTTCGAACTTGAGCAGGCCTTGTACATTGTGCGTTGCGTGCGACTTCATCACAGAGGTGTGGAGCTGCTCGGCTTGCCTGTCGCCCTGAAGGCGGAGTTCGTCGAGCTTCGAGATGAAATCATACGCAACGGCGTTCCATGCAGCGACGGTCGCAGCACGCAACGCTCCCGCCCGATAGCACCGCACCGCTTCGTCCAAGTGCCTCCGTGCTCCGTCATCGCGACAGCTCAGGAGAAGCTCGTCAAGGTCTGTGAACGCAGCCATCGCCGCACCATTCCCTCCCAACACAGTGCCCCCGCGCACTTGGCGCATCGTCGATCAGCTGGGCACCGGCCCTGGTCGACGCGCCCTCGAGCCCACCTGCGAAGCACCTCCTGAAGCAGTCGCCCCGCCGGCTGGCGAGTGTCTCGGCCTCTTGCGACCACGGTGGGAGCGGGCGCCGCTAACCTCCGGCGTACGCGTTGCGCGCCTGCCGCGCTGCCGTCTCGAAAGCCTTCCGGCGCTTGGGGTCGCCCAGCACTTCGTAGCGCGTCTGGAAGTGCTTGCTCCTCCACATGTCGGCCAAGTCACGGCCATAGAGCCGAACGAACTCCTCAAGCACGCCGTCATGCGCCTGGCACTTGTCGAGGAGCGCGCTCAGCTCCTCGCACCAGCGCCGCAGATAGACACCCTCCGGCAGGTTCCCTGGCGGCGGCTTGTCGGTCCGAGCGGCATCCACGTGCATGCGTGGAATGCCCTCGTCCATCGCTCGTCCGAGGTCCGCTAACAGGTCGGCCCTCTCGGCCACGGATGCCTGTGCGCTCCGCTGCATCAGCACCCGCGGCTGGGCCTCCGCGAGGTCGGCCTGCCTGGTCGCCGCGTCGGCCTGTCGCTTCGCCTCTGCAGCCTGCTTCTCGGCGGCATCGGCCTGTCGGCCGGCTTGGACAGCCTGGTCCTTCGCCGAGTCGGCCTGGCGGCGCGTCTGCAAACTGTAGTACCAGAGCAGGATGACCCCACACACCGACACGACGAGGCTCGCGATGCTCGTTGCCAGGGCCGCGCCCGCGCTGTTACCGTCAGCCATGGCCCATGCTCTCCCGTGGCTCATGTCCTCGCCGGCCCGTCAGCAGGTCTACCGTCAGCACTGCGTTCGTCTTCTGCAGCTTCTCGACGTACGCCTGCTCCGGCAGGAATCCGCACGCTGGCCGTGCAGCGACGGAGCCGTCGGGTGCTGCTACAGCCGAACTGGCCGCAGGATCCTCGCGCCCGACGAGCATGCGGCCCTGGTCGACCGCATCGGTGCGGCCATCACCGAGGCCGGGCTGTGGGAGACGCTCTCCACCGACTGGGTCGTGCTCGACTGCGAACTGATGCCATGGAACCTGAAGGCGACGTCGCTCCTCACCGAGCAGTACGCCTCCGTGAGTGTCGCCGGCCGGATCGCGACGGCCCACGCGCACGAGGCGCTCGCCCGGGCGTGCGGGCGCGGGCTGCCACTTGAGGCGGAGCGCGATCGCGTGGCCGACCTCCGGACCGACCTGGATGCGTACACCAAGGCCTACGGCCGGTACTGCTGGCCTGTGAACGGCCTCGATGACGTGCGGTTGGCGCCTTTCCATCTTCTCGCGAGCGAGGGCGGCGTACACGCGGACCGTGACCACCACTGGCACCTGGCGACACTGAAGAATCTTGCGGAGGCCGATCCGGGGCTCTTCATGCCTACCGAATGCCTCTCGGTGGACCTCTTTGACGAGGCGAGCACACAGGCCGCCAAGGATTGGTGGGTGGAACGCACGGAGGCCGGGAGCGAGGGCTTCGTCGTGAAGCCGGAGACGTTCCTCGCGCGGAGCGGCAAGAGCCTCGTGCAGCCGGCCGTGAAGTGCCGCGGGCGGGAGTACCTCCGCATCATCTACGGACCCGACTACACGCGGCCCGACCATCTCGCGCGCCTCAAGGCACGCGGCCTCCGCAGGAAGCGCACCCTCGCGCAACTCGAGTTCGCCCTCGGCATCGAGGCTCTGGAGCGCTTCGTGCGTCGCGAGCCTCTGCACCGTGTGCACGAGTGCGTGTTCGGCGTCCTGGCCCTCGAATCCGAGGCGGTCGACCCGAGGTTGTAGGGGGCGCCAAGACCCCCACATTCGGGTAGGCGGCCCGTCCCGGGGCGCGCGAGCGCTGCAGTGCTCAGGACTGAGCCAAGAACCGTTCCCCCCGAGTAGCGGCGGGGTGTGCCGCGTATCGAGGGGCAGCGTAGCCCGGCCCGCACTCCGCCCCGCCCGTCCCTCGATACGCCACTCCGTGGCACTCGGGATGAGTGGGGCGGTCTGCAGCGACCCTACCCGTAGATCATCGAGGCCGCGAAGTCGAGGCTGCGCTTGAGGCCCTCGACGCCGTTGAGGCCGTTGTACTCGACCGCGACCCAGCCGTCGTAGCCGATCTCGTGGAGGATCTCGAAGATCGTCGCGAAATCGACGACCCCGTCGCCCACGTCGGCATGCTCGTACTGGCCGGCGACCTTGCGGTCCGAGAGGTGGACGTTCACGACGAGGTCCTTCACCTCACGCAGGATCGGGACGGGGTCGCGCTCGACCATGACCGGGTTCGACGAGTCGAAGTTCACGCGCATCGGCGTGCCGCGCATGCGCTCCACGATGGCGAGGAAGACGTCGGGATCAAACGACACATCCGGGTACTGCCAGTAGTAGTCCTTGTAGTGGTCCTCATAGGCGCACACGACGCCGGTCTTGTCCGCGTACTCGCAACACTCCGTGAACCCCTCGACGACCCACTCGATCGCGTCCTCGACCGCGACGCCCGGGTGCCCCTGGCCCGCCGTCATGCGGATGACCGGGCACTCGAGGAACTTCGCGACATCGATGTGCTTCTTGAACTCCGCGATCTGGTTCCGGCGCTCCATGGGATCAGGATGCGAGAAGTCCGGGCCCGAGCAGAAGGACGAGAACTCCAAGCCGGCGCCGTTCACGGCCTTGCGCTGCGCCGTGAGGTGCTCCGGGGTGAGGTCGTCGAAGTACTTGTAGTAGGCCTCGATGCCTTCGGAGCCGAGCGACCGTATCACACCGGCGACCTCCCCGAGCGTCTTCGTGCGGCGCACGGCGATGTCGTCGAAGAAGATCAGCGGAACCGCGGACATTCTCACGGAGCATCCTCCATCCGGAGCCCTCAAGGGCGCCCCCGAGCGGGGCGCTTGTCTCTACCGCGCGCGGGCGGCTATGCTTCAGGGGCTTCGCTTCCCGTCGGCAGGGACCTTCGCCCCGGACGCGAAGCAGAGCGACGAACGGTGGCGATTGTCATGGGCGAGAAAGAGCCGCTCAAGGTAACCGGCAAAGACTATCTCTTCGGGCTGCTCATGACGGCGCTCGTGGCGGCGCTCGCGCTGGCCGCCGTGTTCGGCATCAAGGCCTTCTACCGCACCCACCACTACGGCGGGCGGTCACTCATGGACACAGAGTCGGGCGAGTCCGCCGCCGGGCGGACCGTCGCCGCCGGCATCGAGTCCGACTTCCTGAACCCGCCGTCCGCGTCGCCGGATGGCCGTCAGATCGCCTGGAGCGGCGCCATCGAGGGCCAGGCGGGGCTCTACGTGCTCCCCACCGGCGGGGGCGAGCCGACGCTGGTCGATTCCGCCGTCCCGTTCGCGGGCTCGGGTGTGGCGTGGTCCGAGGATGGCCGGCGCATCGTCTGGATGGCCGCCGGAGACACGCCCGACGAGGGAACGCCGCGCGTGCTCGATCTCAGGGAGAGCGCCCCGGTTGCGCTCGGCGTTGAGACGCCAGTCTCAGCGGTAGGCGCGGGTGGCGCGTACTGGTGGCCGGACAATGGCTCGATCCTCTTCGTCGAGCCTCAGAGCGAGCGCCTGATGAGGCTCGATGTCGCCGCTTCGGAGCCCGAGGCTGTGGCGCACGGAGTCAGCCCTTCGCCGGGGCCGCGTCCTCTGCGGATCGCTCGGACGCGGGACGGGATCTACGCCTTTGACGCGGTGAGCAGGCACCGCCTGGGCGCGGCCGAGCGCGTCCCGCTTCTCGACTGGGCCGCGGTCTCGCCGGACGGCGCGGCCACGGTGCTCGTCGAGGCGCCGTACCTCGCGAACTCGACCGTGGTCGAGGTGGCCCTCGCGCCGGCCGGGTTCGAGGCCGCGCCTCGGTACACACGCGGGGCGCCTCAGTGGGTCGAGACGGCCCCGGCGCCGGTGTGCCTCGAGTGGACGCCCGATAGCAGCCGGATCCTCGTGTACCTGCCGCGGGACACCGAGATCGGCGCGGTGGGGTTCTGGCGCGATGACGCGAAGGCCGACGCCGCGGTCGTGGATCGCGATACGGGCGAGGTGCTGAATCTCCTGGCGTGGCCCGGCGAGGCCACAGAGCACGAGGCCCGCTGGCTCGACGACTCGACGGTCCTGTACACGGAGCGCACCGATGGGCGCGCCAGGCTGTGGCTCGTCGATCGCGCGTCCGGCAAGGCGAGCGAGCTGCTCGCCGTGGGAGGTGAGGCCGAATGACCGCAGCCCTCCTGGTTCTCTCGGCGGTCCTCGGGGCCGGCTCCACGCTTCCCGCGGTGGTCGCGCTCCCGGGCGGCGGGCCGGTGCTCCTGCCTCGGAACGGCGTGGTGCTGGATGGGACCGGCGGGCTGCTCGAGGCCGAGCCCGTATCCGGGCTGGACGAGGCGTCTGTCTCCGTCTGGCGCACCGCGAGCGGCTCGATCGTGATCCGTGAGTCCGAGCGGGGCGTCGTGGCGCGAGCGTACGGGCCGCTCGCGGGCCCGGAGCGCATGTCGCGCCCCGACTACGGCTGCGCGTCCCTAGCGCTCCCTCTCGGAGGGCCGGCGGGCAGCCCTGCGGTGATTGCGGAGAAGGCCTCGGGACCCTACCTCGTGGTGGACGCCTGGTCGGGGCTTCCTCAGTGGGTGGATACGCTCCCGGCCGGGATGCCGTTCGACGCCCTGTTCGCCATCGGCCTCGACACGCCGGTGCTCGCGCTGCGCGAGGGCGGCGTGCCGGGCTTGCCCGCCGGGGCGTCGGTTTCGATGCTCGGGCCGGATGGGACCTGGGTGGTCACCGAGACGGGCGGCAAGCCGACGCTCTACGCGCGCGTGGTCGGGCAGCCGCTTGCGGAGGCGGGGTGGAAACTCCCCGAGGCCTTCACGGCGCTCACGCTCTCGCCGGGTAGACTCATCGGTTTCGCGGGTCAGCCCCCGCTCGCACCCTCGGTGATCGACTTGGCGACAGGCGAGGACCTCCACCCGGTGCGGGGTTGGCTCTCCGCGCCGCCTGCGTTCCCCGGCCGGCGCGTCGAGCGCTCAAACGGCGCGTGGCTCGAGTTCGCGGGGGTTGCCATCCACCCGGAGACCGGCGACTCGCGCGTGTGCTGGAGTGACCCGGCGGTCTGGACGCCCTCGCCGGACGGGCAGTGGTCGGCGGTGCTCGACGCGTACCGCTCGGCGGACCCGCACGCGGCCGACGGAGCGTCCGCGTCCGAGGTGTGGCTGGTGGTCGTGCCCGCCGGGGATGAGTTCGAGGCGCCGCTGCGGCGTCCGACCACGCGCTGGGGCGCCTGCGTCGCGCGCGAGCCTGCCGACGCCTGGCCCCCGGAGGCGCTGCGGCCGGTCTGGTCTTTGGACGGCGCGCTCGTGGCCTCGGGGGCGGGTGTCTTCGACGCGGCGACCGGGGCTCGGGTTGGGACGCTCGCGGAAGGCGCTCGACCTCTTGCGTTCCTTGCGGACGGTCGCCTCGCGTACGCGGAGCCGGTGTCGGGGGATGAAGCGCCGGCGCTCCGCGTGTGGGATCGGGAGACGGGCTTCGCGACGGAGTTCACGCTGGATAAGGCGACACCGGTGAGCTAGCGCAGGGATTCGGGCTTCGCGGCGGAACCAGCGTGCGGGGATGGCCACGTCATTGTGGCGAGGTGACACGTTTGGACGCAGACGAGGTACGAGCCTTGCAGGAGGCGAAGATCGATCCGAACTCGCTGACCGTCTCAGGCGGCGATGACGGGATGACGCTCCGCGAGCGCTTCCGGAGGGTGATGCAGTACCAGAACGTGGATCGCCTTCCGTTCTTCGAGTTCGGGTACTGGACGGAGTGCTTCGCGACCTGGCACGCGCAGGGGCTTCCGGAGGAAGTGGACTGTGAGTGGAAGGCGTACGAGTATTTCGGGATTGAGAACTGGCACACCGCTCCGGTGAACGTCGGGGGGCTCATCCCCGGTTTCCCGCATCAGGTCATCGAGGAGACCGAGGACCGCGTCATCGCGATCAACAGCGAGCGCGCGACGTACGAGATCAACAAGGTAGGTCACCAGTCCATACCGCACTACCTGGACTACGGGCTCAAGAGCCGTGAGGACTGGAAAGACTTCGCCGACCGGCTCGACCCCTCCAGTCCTCGCTACCCCGACAACTGGGACGAACTCGCCGCGAAGTACCGCCAGCGGGACTATCCGCTCGCCGTGCCGATCGGGTCGCTCATCGGTGTGCCTCGGAACTGGATCGGGTTCGAGAACATCGGGATGATGTGCTATGACGACCCGGTCCTCGTCGAGGAGATCATCGAGAAGATCACGGTGTGCATCTGCACGACGCTCGAGCGGGCCTGCCGGGACGTGGAGTTCGACTTCGGCGCGGGCTGGGAGGACATCTGCTTCAACTCCGGCCCGATCATCTCTCCGCGCTTCTTCGATGAGTGGATCGTTCCGCGCTACAAGCGGATCACCGATCTCCTGAAGAAGCACGGCTGCCACATCTCGTGGACGGACTGCGACGGGAACATTACCCCGATCGTACCGCAGTTCTTGGCGGGTGGGATCAACGGCAGGGTTCCGGTCGAGGTCGGCGGAGGGTCGGATCCGGTGGACCTCCGGGAGCGGTTCGGCACCGAGCTGCTGCTCTGCGGCGGGGTCTGCAAGCACAAACTCGCCGAAGGCCCGAAAGCGATCGAGGCCGAACTGGAGCGCATTCGCCCGGTCGTCGAGCAGGGCGGGTTCATCCCCACGGTGGACCATCGGGTGCCCGCGAACGTGTCGCTTGCGAACTACAAGTTCTACCTAAAGCTGAAGCGTGAGATGTTCCGATGTGGGAAGCTCGAGCCGCGGTACGACGAGTCGCAGGTCTAGTCGTGCGGCGGCCAGTCCTATAGACGGAGGGAAGCCCGTGAAGTCCAAGCTATCTGTTCTCATCCGATTGTGCGCGATGATGTTCTTGCAGTACGCGGTGTGGGGGGCCTGGACGGTCGTCCTCTACCCGTACGTGACCAACAAGCTGGGGTTCACGCCAGGGCAGGCGAGTTGGGCGTTCGGCGCTCTGTGGCTTGCCTGCATCCTGGCCCCATTCACGGGTGGCCAGATAGCCGACAGATGGATGCCGAGTCAGATCTTCCTCGCGATCTGCCACTTCGGCGGGTGCGCTCTCATGTTCGTGATGGCGAAGGCGACGGAGTTCCCGTCCTTCATGCTGATCATGGGCGCCTACTCGCTGCTCTACGCGCCGACGCTCGCGATCACCAACTCCGTCGCGTTCTCGCACATGTCCGACAGCGAGAAGGAGTTTGGCGCGGTCCGCGTGTTCGGCACGCTGGGCTGGATCGTGGCCGGCTGGGTGCTCACCGCCATGCGCCACATGAACCTGCAGCTCGGCACCGAGGGCGACATGCTCATCCTCGCCGGCGCGCTGTCCGGTCTTATGGGCATCGTCTGCCTCACCCTCCCGCACACGCCTCCCGCGAAGGAGGGCACCAACCCGCTCGCCTTCGTCGAGGCGTTCCGGATGCTGAAGGACAAGCAGTTCCTGCTGTTCCTTCTCATCAGCTTCGTGGTGACGACCGAACTCCAGTTCTACTACATGCCGACGGCGGACTACCTCACCAAGAAGATCGGGATCGACGCCGCGAATGTCTCGTCCGTCATGACCGTGGCGCAGATCGCCGAACTCGTCTGCATGTCGATCCTTCTCGCGCTCTTCCTCAAGCGATTCGGCATCCGGAAGACCCTCGCGATCGGTGTCATCGCCTGGCCGCTTCGGTACGTCGTCTTCGCCTTCGGCACGCCGGAGCTGCAATGGCTTGTCGTCGCCTCCCTCGCACTCCACGGTCTTGGCTACACCTTCTTCTTCGTGGCCTCGCAGATCTACGTGGACAAGGTCGCGCCATCGGACATCCGAGGTTCGGCGCAGAGCCTACTCACACTCGTGACGTTGGGTCTGGGCAACTTCCTCGGGACCCTGTTCACCGGCGCGATCATCGCCGCGTTCAAGAAGCCCGACGCCTCGGGAGAACTCGTGGAGAACTGGACGGCCATCTTCCTCGTCCCGTGCGTGTTGACCGTCACCTGCGCGCTTCTCTTCCTGCTCCTCTTCCGTGACCCGCGCGCCGACGTGACGACCACGGTGGACGGCGACCCGGTCGAGGAGGCTGCGGCATGAGTCGCGGAGGAGGGTCAGGCAAGGGCAAGGCTCGGCCTCAGTCGAGGCCGAAAGCCAACGCCCCTTCCCGCAAGAGCGCGGACCTCCGCACGGGCCTCCCGATGGTGGCCAAGTGGGAGCCCGAGAAGCTCGCCAAGGACAAGGCCCTCCTCGTCGCGCTCGAACAAGAGCCAACCATGAAGCGCTGGGCCGGGTACGCGAAGCGTCTCGGCCCGGGCTTCATGCAGAGCGCCATGACGCTCGGGAGCGGCAGTGCGGCCTCGTCGCTCTTCGCGGGCGCGCTCGTCGGCTACGGGCTGCTGTGGGTGCAGCCGCTCGCGATGTTCTTCGGGGTCATCATGATGATGGCCATCGCCTATCTCACGCTCTCGACCGGAGCCCGTCCGTTCGACGCGCTCCGGCGCCACGTGAGCCCCGGCCTGGCGTGGACCTTCGCGATCTGCTCGCTCGCGGCCACGATCATCTGGCACTTCCCGCAGTACTCCATGGGCTCCGCAGTGGGCGCCGATCTCCTCAAACTCGCCGGGCTCGGCATCCCGAACTGGAGCCTTGCGATCGTGATGCTAGTCGTCTGCACCGCCGTGACCTGGAGCTACGGCTCGGGGGCGCGTGGAGTGCGGATCTACGAGACCGTCATCAAGTACCTCGTTTGGGCCATCGTCTTCCTGTTCCTGGCCGTCGTCGTGAAGCTGGCGGCCGTCGGACGGATTGACTGGGGCGCCGTAGCGAAGGGCTTCATCCCGTTCTCGATCCCCGAGGGACGCGACGCCCAGACGGCCATGTTCGGCGGCTTCGGCGCGGCGGTCGGGATCAACATGGTCTTCCTCTTCCCCTATACGCTTCTCGCGAGAGGGTGGGGCAAGGAGCACCGGGCCTGCTCT
>CAZCER010000029.1:0-6710 GCA_964497385.1 uncultured Armatimonadia bacterium
AGCATCCGATCTCGCGCGGGCCGTTGTGGGCGGCGCGGTACTTCAGGTAGAAGAGATCGCCGATCGCGCCCTGCTCGATCAGTTCCGTGAACGCGTGGTTCGCTGGGCTCCAGGCCGAGGGCCAGTTGATCATAAGGCGGATCCCGCCGGCGTCGGCGGCTTTCAGCATCCGCTCGGCCTGGGCGAGCCTCGCGGCCATCGGCTTTTCGCTGACGACGTGGACGCCCTTGGCGGCGCAGGCCTCGACGATGTCCGCCCCGACGGAATTCTCCGCGGCGGCCTGGACGATGTGGAGTTCCTCGGATTCGAGCATCTCCCGCCAGGAGCCGTAGAGCTTCGCGACTCCGAACTCGTCGCGGATCCTCGTCCGGAGTTCCTCGTTCACGTCGCCCGCGGCGACGATCTCGACGTCGGGGAGGTCCGCCCAGTGCTTCAGTTCGCCCCAGACGTGGTCGTGCACGAGACTTGCGACTCCGAGCCTGTACTTCGCCATGGATGTCACTCCTCCGTAGGGCTCGCGGCTAGCGTCCGGCCGCGGGAACCTGCAGTTGGTCGATGATCGAGCCGTCGAGCCCGATCGCGGTGACCGTCATCGCCGCGGACGTCACATCGACCCGCACGATGTGGTGTTCTTTCGAGACCACGTCACCCGCCTGCATGATCTGGCGGTTCTCGAGATCGTAGAGTGGGGCGCCCCCGCCGGCGGTGATGATGTGGCAGACTCCGTCGCGATAGGTGCGGTAGTACATGTGGTCGTGGGCCGCGAATACGATCTGAACGCCCGTGGCGCGGAGGATCGGCGTGAGCCGTTCGCGGATGCCCACGGCGGAGCCGTTGGGACCGGGGCTCCAGAGCGGACGGTGAAGGGCGACGATCTTGTAGGGCGTGGTTGCCTGCGCGAGATAGCTGTGCGCCCAGGTGAGCTGGCGGTCGTCGCCGTGTCGGAGTGACTCGCTGTCGAGCACAACGAGCGTCACGTCGCCATAGACAACGCCGTAGTAGTACGCGTCCTCACGGGTCGGCTTCGGGGCGCCGGGTATCTTCGCAAGCGCCTGGTAGGCCATCGAGCGGGGTAGGTCGTGGTTGCCGATCGCGGGGTAGAACGGGATGCGCGAGCAGAGCGGCCAGGTGATCTCGAGGAAGTTGTCCCATTGGCTCTGAAGCGAGCCGTCCCCCACGATGTCGCCGGTGTGGCAGACAAAGGCCGCGTCGGTGTGGCGTGCGAGGGCGTCGATCACTCGGCGGTGCGTGTCGTGGTTCGAGCGCGTGTCGCCGTAGACGAGAAAGGCGTAGTCCCCGCGTACGAGCCGAGCCGAAGCGCGAGCCGGACCGGGTTCGGGCTTGGGCCCTGGCAGTACGGGCATGGCCGGCTCGGGGCCGAAGACCGCGTCCGAGAGCTTCTGGGCCTCGTGCGGCTCCACCGCCGGCGCCGCTCCGGCACCGGCCTCCGCGACGGTCGCACGGGCAGGGGCGCGCTGTCCGGCGCAGGACGCGAGCGTGAGGCCGAGCGCGAAACACAGCGCGACAAGAGCGAGCGCCGAGCGCACCGGCCGTCGCGGCGTCATGGTCCGGTCGGCCTTCGCAGGCCGGTGGCCACGAGCAAGGGGGCGATCGGGTCCTCCGACTCAAGGCGGCGGGCCTTCCGCAGCCTGGCAGTGGGGAGCGGCCCGGCGTGGACTCGACACAGGGCCGCGCGAAGCGCCCGGGCGCGGACCTCGTCGCCAGCCTTCTCCGCTTCGATGACGGCCTCGCGCGCGGCCGACATGGCGCCGTGAAGAGTCACTCGCTGGAGCGCGACCGGGAGCACCGAGGGCTCCTCGGCGATGGCGAGTCGCAGCTCCCCGAGCGCCGAAACCACGTCCGACTGGCGATCGTGAATGGCGGCCTGGATGAGGCGCGCCTCCCAGCGGTCAAAGGGGTTGATGAGTCGCGACCCCCGTTCGATGTAACGCGCGGCCTTCGTGAGGTCCCCGAGGCCGAGGTGGACGCGACCGGCCAGAACCAGCGCTTCGGGCTCGGCTTCGTCGATCTCCTTCGGCATGTCGGGGTCAGGCTTGCGGCGGAGCTTGCGCCCCAGCCGCGCGAGGGGCTTGTTCACGGACGCCTGCCACTGCCGCCGAGACTCCTTGGCCTGTACCCGCAGCGCGTGCTTGATCCACGGCTCGGCGAGGTCGTCCCGGCCGCAGAGGCTGAGCGCGGCGGCGTACCCGGCGGGCGCCTCGGTGCTCTCAGGGTCGGCGGCGCGCATCGGCCCAAGCAAGCGCAGCATCTCTCCCCCATCGCCTCGCGAGTATGCGGAGCGGATCGCGCTCATCAGCCCCCGAGCCGAGCCGCTGTGCTCCGAGGCCGGCTTCGCGTCCGGAGTGGGGATCTCGAGGCCGTGGGGCGCGGGCGGGTAGACGGGGCCCAGTTCCGTCCAGCGCCGCTCCAGCCGCAGGAGCGCGTGCGCGGAGATGCTCCATTCCTCGAAGAGGCCGTGCTCGAGGATCAGGTCGAGCGTCTCCTCCCACTTGCCCTGGTCGCTCTGCGCGAGGGCGAGGACGGAGCGCGCCAAGCCGTTGTCGCGATCCAGCTCGAGCGCTCTGCCCGCCGCGCGCGCCGCAGGCTTGGGCCGATCGGCCGCGAGAGCGAACCGAGCGACGAAGATGTGGGCGATCGCGGAGTTCGGGGAGGCCTCGGCCGCGCGCAACGCCGCGTTGAGCGCGGCGACGGGGCTCTGGGCCTCGAACGCCGCAGCCTGGCGAACAACAATGCGAGCATCTTTGGGGCGGAGACGATGGGCCTCGGTGAAGCACCGCTCGGCGGCCGCCCAGTCGCCGGCGCGAGCCAGCCGTTCGCCCTTCCCGACCAGAGCCATTGCCGATGCCATGCGGCCTCCTTGGGGCGCCGGCGCGCCGGGGGCAAGGATGGCGCCGCACTGGGATGCGAGTCAAGCGCTCGCGAGGCGCCTTAGGCGCGCGGCCGGTTCTGGGGCGCCTCGCGTTGCTTGGCTTCGCGGAGCAGCCGTCGAAGCTCCGCGGACTGGTCGGGCTTGACCTCGTCGGCCCCGAGGTGGGCCTCCATCTCCTCCGCGAGGGCGGCGGCCCCGAAAGGCTCGTAGTCCTCGCAGCGGATGCACGGGCTCTTGCCGCCGGGGGCGGCCTTATGCCGCTTGCGGCAGTGTACGTGGCAGCGGACGGCCCTCTCGCCCTCCGGGGTCTTCCGCATCATGAACGACACCAGCAGGTGCCGGCAGTCCTGCTTCCATCCGGGCCAGTACTCCGCCATACGCACACCCCTCGCTGGCCGGTCTCCGGCGCCGCGCGATAGGGGGCAGCCACCCGCGGTCATCGCCAAGGGGGGAACGCGCAACGAGACGGACATGTTCACGATGGCCGTCGAGCGGAGCGCACTTTCCGCAACCATGACGCTATGCTCCTGCGCCCGATGTGCACAATATGTTATGCACGCATGGCTTCGTCACACTGCGTTCGGATTGGCGCGGAGCACCAGGGCCGCCGCATCGCCCTCAAAGGGAGCGACGAGCCGCGTCGCGGCGCCGGCCGGGAGGGTGGTGCGCGTGCGCTCGCCGGTGCGTGGGTCGAGCCACTCGACCGAGGCCTCGCCGCCGATGTCCGAGAGGTCGACCACGGCCTCGCCGCCGTCGGGTAGGTAGACGAGATAGGCGCGCCCGGGGTCAGCGAGGCAGTAGCCGGTCGACGAGAGGTCGCCCCGCGGCACGGCGCGGCGCAGGTCCATGCGGGAGGTCATCGCGCGCGCGTGGCCGAGGTTCCGGCGGATCGGATCCCACTTGGGGTCCATCGGCGGGGGCATGTTGGCCGCGTCCCAGGGGTCCATGAACAGCGGGTTCAGTCCCCGCGTCACGCTCTTCCACACCCACACGTGGTTCCCGCCGATGCCCCAGAGGTGGTCGGTATCCGTCAGGATGACCTTCTCGCCCGTCGCCGCCGGTGGGTCGTCACGGTAGCCGCCCTCCGGGTTCGGTGAGACCCAGTCGGCCGGGCTCTCGAAGAGAGTGCTGTTGCCGCCGCCGGCGTACTGGAAGGTCATGCCGACCGGATGCTGGAGGGGCTTCGCGCGCTCGTACTCGTGGATGAGGTCGATCATCCGGTACTGCCACTCGGTCGAGTAAGGGCCCGCCTCGTTCACGATCTCGTAGAGCACGTTGTCGAGGTCGTTCACCGTGTCGATGACCTTCCGGACGTAGGCCTCCTGAATCGCCAAGATCTCGGGAACGGCCAGTTGGTGGATCTCCGTGCCGCGCTCGTCGCCGTCGGGGTTGCCGTCGATGCCGTTCACGTTGTTGGCGCGGTTGAACGGGTGGCCGTCCCAGCACCAGGGCGGGCGCGACCGCTGCACGCCATGGCCTTCGAAGAGCATGATCGACACCCAGACGCCTCGGTCCCGGGCCATTTCCACCCGCTCCCTGAGGCGCCGGAAGTAGGCGTCATCGAACCGGTCGAGGTCAAACTTGGGCTTCCCGTCGAGGGCATCGTCGGGCCCCGTTCGGAGCCACGGGAAGGGGGCCGACTCGAGCACCTCGCCCTCGTCGTAGCTGTACCGCGCGAGTTCCCAGGTCCACAGGCGGATGAAGTTGTGACCGAGGCGCTCGAGTTCGTCGAGGTAGCTCTGGTAGTCGAAAGGCGTGAGGTCTCCGGCGTAGCTGCCGTCCTTGAGGTTCGACCACGTGTGGGACCCCACGAGCAGCACGGCCTCGCCTGTCGCGTCGGCGAAGCAGCGCGGGTTCTCGGGGCAGGCGCGGAGCGGGCCGGCGGTGGGCGCGGATACGAAGCCGCCTAGTGCGAGCACCACGGACAACAGACACGGCGTCATGGCGATCCCTCGCTTTCGTGGATTGCCTTCCTCGCGTCGGGCGGGGCTCCTCCGAGGGCTGCGGCGCGTCCAAGCGAAGAAGCACACGCAGCGCGCCCTCGCGCGAAGGAGGCGTTCCATGCCGGCACTCAGCAAGCTTGCCCCACTTGCCCTGGTCGCGATCTCCGTCCTCTGTGGAGCCGGGCGGGCTCAGGACGCGGTCCCGCTCTCGAACGGGGATATGGAGGCCGACGCGAACGGGAATCACTGGCCGGACGACTGGCCGCAGGGAGCGGGGCTCTCTTGGAGGGCGGAGGACGGCGGCCACTACCTGCGCCTCTCACCGGCCACGCCTGGCGACACCGTGACGGCGTACCGCTCGGTTGCTGTCCCGCAAGGCGTGCTCCTGCTCGAGCTGAGCTACCGCGTCCGCTACTCGGACATCCAGCCCGGTGAGGAGGGTTGGCACGACGGCCGCATCATCCTGCACTTCAAGGACGCCGAGGGTAGGGAACTCCAGCCCGCTCCGGACAACCCGCCCTTGCGCGGCTCGAGCGACGGGTGGCTCGAGCGCAGCCGCCTCCTGATCGTGCCTGAGGGAGCGGCCGTGCTCGAGTTCATGCCGGCGCTGTTCTCCGTGCAGGCGGGCGCGCTGGACATCGATGACGTGGTTCTCCGGCGTGCTACCGCCGAGCCCTACGAGGTGGGCCCCGCCTCGCCGGAGCTGCATGTCGAGGGCAACCGGGTGCTGACCGCCGAGGACGATGAGGTATGGCTGCAGGGAGTCAACATCCCCAGCCTCGAATGGGCGGTGGAGGGGGAGCGGGTGGAGCGCTCGCTGGAGGTCGCCATCGACGAGTGGCACGCCAGCATCATCCGCCTGCCGGTGAGCTGCAGCTTCTGGTTCGGCGGCGGGCCGGGGCAGGAGGGAGACGGGTCCGCGTACCGGGACCGCGTCGCGGGGCTCATCGCCGCCTGCTCCGCGAAGGGCGCCTACATCATCCTGGATCTCCACGAGTACCGCGCCCCCAAGCGGGAAACCCTCGCCTTCTGGCACGACGCGGCGGCACGGTTCTCGAACCACCCCGGCGTGCTCTTCGGGCTCCTCAATGAGCCGCACGACATCGACTGGGAGACCTGGCGCAACGGAGGGACCGTGACGGAGCAACCCGAGGGCCGGCCCGCGACCGAGTGGCACTCGCCAGGGATGCAGAGGGTGCTCGACGTCGTTCGCGAGACGGGCGCGCGGAACGTCGTCACCGTCGGCGGGCTCGATTGGGCCTACGACCTGAGCGGCGTCGTGAACGGGTACGCTCTCGAGGATGCGTCGGGGAACGGCGTGATCTACGACTCTCACATCTACCCCTGGAAGGGCGGCTGGCGGGACCGGGTTCTGGTCGCGGCCGCGGAACACCCCGTGCTCATCGGGGAGTGCGGGTGCGAGCCCGAGCCCATGCCCTTCGTACCGCCCGAGTCGCACAAGGACCCGGCCGTCTGGGCGCCGGACTTGCTCGGCTTCATCCAAGAGAACCGCCTTCACTGGACAGCCTGGTGCTTCCATCCCGGCGCGACGCCTCGGCTGCTGCAGGACTGGGACTACACTCCGACCCCCTACTGGGGCGCTTACGCGAAGGCCGCGCTGCTTGGCGAGCGGTACGAGGCCGAGCGCGAGTACTGAGGGGTGCGTCCAGGGCGGGCCGGTCCGTGCGCCCGCCGTGGACTAAGGTGAAGGAGAACGGGCGCCGGCGTCGGATTCCCTGTCTTGGGCGGCCCGCGGGCGCGCCAAACACGAGTGGAGGCAAGGAGGAACCCCCAATAGGGGAACGCGCCAACACCCCCACCGCGCCGGGGTCCCGGGCCCACCGTCGTCCGCGGAAGCCGGGGGGGCCGGAAGTGGC
>CAZCER010000029.1:6720-11488 GCA_964497385.1 uncultured Armatimonadia bacterium
GCGCTGTATGTGGGGGGCGCGGGCGGGGGGGGCGTGGCGGGCCGCCCGCGGGGAAATCTGTAGACGTCTCGGGGGCGGGGGCGTCGTCCCCCGGGTGGGGGGCGCCCGCCGCCCCCCCAAGACAGGAGTGACGGCATGCAGTACCGCTCATTCGGGAAGCTCGACATCACCCCATCGGCGCTGGGCTCCGGAGCCATGCGTCTTCCGCTGAAGCCGGGCTCGCAGGAAGTCGACGAGGCCGCCGCGATCGAGGTGCTCCACACCGCGTTCGATCTCGGTGTGAACTACGTGGATACCGCCTACGGCTACCACGACGGCCACAGTGAGCGGATCGTCGGGAACGCGTTGCGCGCCGACGGCTGGGGCGAGAAGGTTCATCTGGCCACCAAGATGCCCACGTATCTCGCGAACGAGCCGGCGGACCTGGACCGCATGTTCGGCGAGCAGCTCGGCCGCCTCGGCGTGAAGCGCTTTGGCGTCTACATGCTCCACTGCCTGAACGCCTCGATCTGGGCGAAGTCGCGGGAACTCGGGGCTGTCGAGTGGCTCGAGAAGCAGCGCGAGGCCGGCCGGATCGGGGCCATCGGCTTCTCGTTCCACGACAGCTTCGAGGTCCTCGAAAGCGTTCTCGCCGACTACGATGGCTGGGACTTCTGCCAGCTTCAGTACAACTACGTGTTCGAGGACATGCAGGCCGGCACGCGTGGGCTGAAGTTGGCGGCTGAGAAAGGCCTTGCGGTCATCGTCATGGAGCCGCTCTTTGGCGGGGCGCTGGCGACTCCGCCCGACGCGGTCCGCACGCTGTTCGAGGAGGCGGGCGCCGACCCGATCGACCTCGCCCTCCGGTGGCTGTGGGATAAGCCCGAGGTGAGTCTGGTCCTCAGCGGGATGTCCACGGTCGAGCAGGTGCGGGCGAACGCCGCAAGCGCAGCCCGGTCGTCGATTGGCGGGCTCACCGAAGCGGAGAGGGATCTCCTCGCCCGCGCGAGGGCGGAGTACGACCAGCTCAGTCCGATCCCGTGCACGGGGTGCCGCTACTGCCTGCCGTGCCCGCAGGGGGTGCGCATCCCGGAGGTGTTCGGGCTGTACAACAGCGGGAACGTCTATGGCGCCGGCCCGCTCGGTCTCGCGCGGATCCTCTACAGCATGATCCCCGACGGCGCGGGCGCGGACGCGTGCACCGCGTGTGGAACCTGTGAGGAGCGCTGCCCGCAACGGATCAAGGTGAGCGAGTGGATGCCCAAGGTGCAGGAGACGCTTGGGGCGGCCGGGGAGGGGTAGAGAGCGCCGCGGCCGCCGGACGGCTCCGCTCAGCGCGGCCCGGTCTCGAGCCTCGCCCAGGGCCGCCGGAACCGTCGGTCGCGCGCGTAGCGCGCGGCCTGCGCGGTTCGGCGCCAGAACTCTCGGAAGTACCCGTTCTGGCGGAACTTCCGCTCCGAGTAGACCGCGTGAGTGTCCGCGAGGAACCGGTGCGGGCCGATGCGCTTGAGCCTCTCCGTGAACTCCACGTCCTCGCCCCATCGTAGGGCTGGGTCGTAACCTCCGGCCCGGTCCCACGCGGAGCGCAGGACGAAGACGCCCGAACCGTAGTACAGGCCGCGCGTGCGGCTGTAGAGGTTCATGAGCCAGACGCGCAGCAGCCCGAGGGGGTGACGTCCGTCGGAGACGAGTCGGGCGCCGCCGTACGCCGCGCCGTCGCGTATGGCCTCCAGGACGCGCTCGACGTAGTTCGGGGCGACGAGGGTGTCGGCGTCCTGGATCAGGAGCACGTCTCCGCTCGCGGCGCCGGCGCCGGCGTCACGAGCCAGGCTGGGGTGACGGTGAGCAACGACCAGCGCGCGGCACCCATGGGCTTGGGCCACCGTCACGGTCTCGTCGTCACAGGCGTCGCAGACGACGATGATCTCGTCGGGCTCGACGGTCTGGCCGCGGAAGGACGCGAGCGTCGGCCCCAGATGTTCCGCCTCGTTGTGGGCGGGTATGACCACGGACACGGTTAGGTCGAGCATGGATCGCTCCTCACCGTCCTGACGATCGTAGTCAGCCAGACGTCCTCGCCCGGGAAGAGCGTGCAGCGCCGCTTGTCGTGTAGGCGGTAGCCGGCGCGCTCGTAGAAGCGGACGGAGCGTCGCCTCTCTCCGGTGAACAGGATGCCGTAGTACCCGTCGAGTCCGGAATCGCGCACCCTGCGCTCGAACTCGGCGAGGAGCAGCCCGCCCGCCCCCTCGCGGAAGTCGTTGCCGCGGTGACGGGTCTCGACGTTGAAGTGCAGGTGCGCGGACGCCTTCGGGTGGCGCGGGGTCTCCCGGAGCGCCCGCAGAACGAACCACCGGACGAAGCGCCGGCTGGGTGCGTGGTCCCGATAGCGGCCTGCCAGGAGTCGTGTGACCATGCGCCCGGCGTTCCGCAGGAGGATCGGAAGCGCGCGTACGGCGAAGCGCGGAGAGAAGGAACTCACGAGGTACCCGACCACGCGGCCGTCCTGCTCAGCGACCCACGCGTTTTGGGGTTCGTTGTTGAGGTACGGTGAGAGCCAGACATCCAGGAAGATGTCGGCGTCACGGAAGAGGTCCGTGAGGTGGCCGCGCAGTCCGGTGGAAAGGCAAATGCGCTCCACGGCCTCACGGTCGCCAGGCTGATAGCCCCGTATGGTCACAGCCGTCCCTCCGCGACCGCGCCGTACCAGCGCATCAGATCCGCGAACGCCTTCGGCCAGCTCCGTCTTTCGGCGGCGTCCCGCGCGGCGCGCGCCATGCGCTCACGCAGGGGAGCGTCGCGGACCAGATCGAGAACGCGGCCGATGAAGCCGGAGGCCGACGCCGCGACGAAGCCGTCTCGGGCGTCTCGGACGATGTCGCGAGGGCCTCCGCGGTCCATCACGACGCAGGGCAGGCCGGAACTCATCGCCTCGAGCACGGCGTTCCCGAAGGTGTCCGTCAATGAGGGGAACGCGAACACGTCGGCGGAGGCGTAGGCTCGACTGAGCTGTTCGCCGCGCAGGACGCCATGGCAGACCACGCGATCATCGTGGAGGCGGCGGATCGTCTCGAGCATCGGGCCGTCGCCGACGATGTGGAGGCTGCATCGCTCGGGGAGGCTTCCCGCCAGTTCCAGAAGCAGCTCGATGTTCTTCTCCACCGCGGTGCGTCCTACATAGAGGACGCGGACGTCGCGGTGCGGTTCGCGGAACCGGGGATGGAACGCCTCGGCGTCGACTCCGCGCGAGAAGAGGGATACGGGGCGGCCGAGGCGACCGGCGATGTCTCTCATCACGGTGCGCGACGGCGCCAACACGACGCTGCAGGGACGGTAGAACCAGGCCAGGTACCGCCACGTGAGCGCCGACATGAGGCGACCGATGGAGCGGACCCGGGCCCGGACGTAGTCGGCCAGTTCGGTGTGGTAGGAGCCCAGAATTGGCGAGGTGCGTCCGGCGAGGTGGAGCCCCGCGAGGCCCATCGAGCCCGGAGTGGCCAGATGGATGACGTCATAGCGGTTGTCCTCGAAGCGGGAGGTCAGTGCGCGGGACGGGGGCGCCAGATCCACGGAGAGGCCCGGGTAGTAGCGCACGGGCATCCGGGCCGGGAAGCGAAAGACCCTGGCCGAGCCGTTGCTCTCGCAGGCAGGGCCGTCGCCGTGCGCGTAGACGTCGAGCCTTACGTTCGACTCGGCGCAGTGGCGCACGAGGCGTCGGAATGTGTTCGCGACGCCGTTCACCTCGTCGTATGTGTCGGTGAAGAGCGCAACACGCACCGCGGGGCCTCCTCTTCGGACCTGCGCCCGGTCGTTCGGGCCGGCAGCGGAGCGACGCAACCGTCCAGTAGCTCGAGAGAGCCGTCTTCATTCTCGACCACGGCGGAGCAGTTCTCGACCCAGTCGCCAGTGTTGAGGTACGTAACGCCCTCCAGGTCAGCCACTCGGGGAGCGTGAACATGGCCGCAGATCACGGCGGAGCATCCCCTTTCGGCGGCCTCGCGGGCAAGGGCTCGCTCATACTCGGCGACGCGCAGCGAGAGCCCCTTGGCGCGCTGCCGAACCCAACGGCACAAGCTGACCGGCCGGGCTCCGACGGCGACGAGGAGTCGGTCCAGCAACTGGTTCAGGATGGTGACGTGGTGGTAGAGCCTGGTGGCAAGGCGCGCGACCCACTCGAAACGGATCGAGAACGCGTCGTACTCGTCGCCGTGGGTCACCAGGACGCGACGACCGTCGGCGGTCTGATGGATGACCTGTCGGGTGATGTGGACGGCCCCGAGGCTGATGCCGGCCAGGGCGCTGAGCACTCCGTCATGATTGCCGACGATGTAGTGCACGTCCGTTCCCGACTGAGCCCGGGCGAGAAGATGCCGGAGGACGCGCGTCTGGGCCGCCGGCCACGCCTTTGCGCCGCCCTGCATCCAGAGGTCAAGGGTGTCACCGATGAGGTAGATGCGGTCCGCCCGGTGTGTCCGCAGGAAGCGGAGGAGCGCGTCCGCCTTGCACCCCGTCGAGCCGAGATGAAGGTCGGACAAGAACAGGCTGCGGTATCTCAGCGTCGGTCGAGCGTTTGGGACGCGCGACGCCGCGGGTTCGCCCGGCGGCGCAGTGCCTCGGAGGAGTCTGAGTGGCAGTCCGGCCATGACCTACGCACCCCATTGGAGTGCAGCGATGCGAAGACGATCTCGCTGGTCGAGCGGGCCGCGTAGCGGCGCCGACCGCATCATTGTAGACAAGCGACGGACCGCGCTCCTGCAGGGCGGAGCAGGCTTCACCAGCACTTAAGCGGAGC
>CAZCER010000029.1:11498-15669 GCA_964497385.1 uncultured Armatimonadia bacterium
CGCAACATACGCCCGCCAAACGCAACGCTCTCCTAACGCACTGGGAGTCCTAGCGAGGGTCAGGACCCGTGGTCCGGGCTCCGACCGGCGCCCCGTTCGCGTAGGCGATCTCGACCGCGTCGTCTCCGATGCGTACGGCCAGGCCGGCGCCCGTGGGCTCGACCGAGACGGGTGTCGGAGGCTCGACGGCCGTGCCGAGGCGATGCACCGCGACGAAGCGGGCCGAGGTTCCATGGCGGCGGGCGACGAGGGTGGGGATGCGCTTGCTCGGGTCCACGCCCGGGGCCTCACCCAGATAGTACTCCCCGCCGGGTGCGGCGAGCAGCGTGACGGAGCAGGGGCCGCTCTCCGAGCCGCAGGTGAAGGTGAAGTCGGCGTCGGTCTGGAGCCGGCGCACCTCGGTGAAGTATTGGTATCCGTAGTCCGCCCCGAGGGGCTCATTGAACGGGGTCATCTCCGGCGCCGCCGTGAGATCCCCCGCGATGCGCCACACCCAGTCCCACGTGGGGTCGGCGCCCTCGGCGGCGAGGATGTCGAACACATCGACGAGCACCTCGCCGCTCTGGATGAGCGTGCGAGCCATCGTGACGTCTTCGTAAGCGTCGTCGGTCATCGCGCTCACCACGTCGATGGGCCCCGGCTGCCAGAAGAGGAGCTTCCCGGTCGTGCGCTCCTGCGGCGACATGTCCATCCCGACCGTGTTGTGCGCGATCGTCTGGCGGTAGTACTCCCCATGTACCGGCAGGCCGTACGACACCGAGCCCGCGTCCGGCGAGATCTCTCGTCCGAGGGCCCAGCGCGCGACGCCGAGCTTGTCCGGGTGGCCGTGCCCGCCGCCGTGCGGGCCGTAGTCGAGGTACGTGACGACCGGACCGCTCGGCGTGTCGGCACGGAGGATCGCGAGGCCGGACGCCGGCAGCAAGCAGCTCCCGACGGGGCCCGGCTCATCGGTGGGCGGCTCGAACGCACCCAGGAGCAGCGCGTCGCGCGAGCGCGGCGTGTCCCTCAGCACCGCCCAGTAGGCCGGGTCGCGCCAGCGCGCGTAGGCCGTCTCGTAGAGGCGAGCCATGCCGCGGACGTTCGCCGCTCCGCCGTCATTCAGGCGCGGAAGGGCGCCGTCCGGGTAGGCGCACCGCAGGGGCGCATCCCAGAGGGCCTTCAGGCGAGGCGACTCCGTAGCGATGCCCGCCTCCTCGCAGGCGCGGAGGAACGGTACGAGCGCGGTGAGGGTGTAGAAGTGGTATCCCCACGAGAGTTCCCACCAGAGGCCGTCCTCCATCACACCGCGCTCCATTTGCGCCCTGAAGCCGGAGACGGGGTTCGCGTAGGCGTGCGCGACGAGTTCCGGATCGTCGCAGGCGAAGCCGATCGCGGCCATCGCCGAGTTGAGCCAGCACTGGATGTTGTGCACGGCGAGGTTCTGCCCGCGAATGACCTTGGCGGCGGGGAGGAGGAACCGCGTCCGGATGCGCTCATCGGCCTCGAGGGTCATCGCGGGCGAGGCGGCCACCAGGTCATACGCCCACACGATGTCGAGCATCCAGCCGGACTCATCGAGCGGCTGCGCCATCACGCGGGCGCCCGCGCGCGTGTCGTTGCCGTGGATGTCGTGTTGCGGGAACTGGTCGGTGAGGTAGGCGTCGGCGTACTGGAGGAGGACGCCGACGACGGCCTCGGCGCAGCGCTCATCGTCCGTCCACTGGTACGCGAGACCCATGTCCACGAGGCGGTCGGCGAGGATGTTGTGCTGGGTGGCGGCGTAGACCTGGTCGTACGGGTAGCCGGTGTGGACCTCGCCGCAGTCGGGGTTCGTGCAGACGTGCCGCGTGGGGCTCTCGGCGCGCAGGCCGCTCCCGCACTTGGAGCACGCGTACCAGTGCCCCCACTGGCCGTAGCTCTGGGGGATCGTCAGGTCGCCCGCGAGGGTCTCCTCGGCGCGGGAGAGAGTGGACTCGACATGCTCGCGCGCCCAGTCCTCGGTCTTGGCCAGAGCCTTCGCCCGCAGGAGGTCGTCACGGCCGGCGAAGAGATAGGGGTGCTCCCGCCGGGGCAGCGGAGCGATCGCCTCGATCGTCGCTTCGGTCTCCTGCGCCTTGAGCGATCGCCCCTCGTAGGTGAGCTTCAGGGGGGCCGACACGCGGTCGAGCGGAGCCCTCTTCTCGGCGTGGATCCGGAGCGTCACATCAAGCGCGGCCTCGGCGTGCGGAGCGAGGCGCACCGACTCCTTGGCGCCCTCGATGGAGACGCTTAGCGGCTCCTCCGTCGGGTTCGCGAGGTGGACCTTCGCTCGGAGATGCGCCGGAGCGTCGTACTCCGCCGGGTCGGCGACGACGCGCAGCGGCTCGCGCTCGAAAGACGCGCCGCACAGAAGCACCCGCGCCGGCCGGTCGGACTCGGCGCGGAGGGTGATCCACTGCGAGACCGCGTCGGGCCTCTGGCCCCAGAGAGCCGCCGGCTTCCGGAGAGCGGCGCGGAACTCCACCGGCTCGTCGGTCGGCTCACGGAGCGCGTCGGGGGCGGGGAACCAGAGTTCCATGCCGTCTCCGAGCGGGGCGTCCACGACCTTCACGCCGAGGCTTCGGAGGCCCCCGTCGAGCACTCGGAGGCTGATGGCGAGTTGGTCCCACTCGCTCGCCTCCACGCCCTCGTACGCGATCGGCAGGAACCCGGGCTCGCCCGGCTGGACGGTCCAGAGCCAGCCATCGCCGACCCTCTCGGCGTTGGGCAGGTCGCGCCCGTCACTGGCGGAGACGAGATCGTGCCTGACGGGCCAGTCCGTGCCGGCCCGGGCCGGGGTAAGCACAACCAGGGCGGCGGAGGCCGCCAGATACCAGGCGATCGACGTGCCGGGGTCCAGAGTCATGGATGACCCTCCTCGCGAGCGGCGTTCGCGGGAGGGCGATCTGAGACCTACCGGGCGGGGGCCGGGGCGTTCTCTCCGTACCGCAGCATGTTCCGCAACAGACGCTCGGCCACGGGGTCTCTGCCCAGGTTCTCGCGGATGAGCAGCGTGTTCAGCACGAGCCGCCCCTTCCCGAGGCGATGAACGACGACCATGAGACCGGAGTCGTAGCCCTGCGAGGTCTTGCAGGCCCCCGCGACGGCCTCGGCCTCGGGATCCTGGCCCACGAGCACGTCGTCCGGAATGGTGTCGCGGTAGATGGTGTAGTCCATCAGGCCGCCTGCCTGCAGCCCGTCGAAGATCGGGTGGCGTTTGGCCCACTCGTCCTTCAGGTAGAGCCATCCCCAGATCCGCCCGAGGGCGCCCTTGTTCTCGATCGGGAGCCAACCCAGCGACTCGTCCCCGCGCGCAAGCGATCCGGCCGTGAGGAAGACGGCCGTCGCTCCGCCGCGCACTCTCTCGGCGAGGGCGTCCCAGGCCGCCTCGTCCTGCGGGCACGCACCGGACACCAGGATCACGCGCGTGTCGGCGGGTGCGTCGGCGAGCGGTGTGGTCGCGATCCCGTTCGCGGCAAGCCAGGCGTCGAGATCGGGGTCCTCGCCGAACCGGGCAACGGCTCCCGCGATCGTCGGCATGTCGGCCCGGTCGTACACGTACAGCTCGGCCTCCCCGCCGGTGGGGGCTCCGCCGCGCTCGAGGGTCGCAAGGAAGCGGTACCTGCCGGAGGGCCCGTCCACGGGCACGTCGCCCGTGAAAACCGGGATCGCGAAGGGCGGCTCGCCTTCGCCCTCGGGAACGGTGAAGGTGACGGTCCGGTCGAACACACGCACACCGTCAGGCCCCACGAGCTGCACGCGGAGCGGGTACTCACCCGGTGCGAGGATGTCCTCGTTCGCGAGCACGGTCTCGAGCCGCGCGGTGTCGCCTCGGTACACGTTCACCGGCTCCGCGACCGAGCAGAGCCTCAGGGGCGCGAAGCTCTCGAAGAGAGCGTCCATCGTGCCGGGCGTGAGTTCCCGGAACTGGGTGGTGAGGCCCTCGCCGGTGAGGGCCTGGTCCTGGGTCCCGGTGAGGCTGTAGCTGATGACATTCGGGTTCGAGCGCAGGGCGTCGATACCGAGCATGCGCTGCTCGCCCATCTTCGAGAGGCACTGGCGGAAGTAGTCCTCGGGGTTCGCGAAGGTCTCGTCCATGCCCCACGCCTCGAAGTCCCGGACGAACGCGCCGAGCCATGCTCGGTAGGCCGCCGCGTCCTCCACGTGGGTCTTC
>CAZCER010000030.1:0-15659 GCA_964497385.1 uncultured Armatimonadia bacterium
ACCCCTGATACGGGTGTGGGGCGGAGTCGGCGCGCCGACTCCGCCCCGCGTGCGTACGACTACTCGTCCGTGGACGCCGGCGGGAGCGCCCCCACGGCGTCCGCGCGGGGACCGGCAAAAACGGCCGCGCCATGCGGGCACGCCTCGACGCACGCCCCGCAGGCGAAGCAGTCCGGAAGAAGCGCGGTTCGCCCGCTCCCGTTGATCCGCGCGTGCGCCGCGAGCGACGGACAGGCGCGCACGCACGCCTGGCAGCGCGTGCAGCGGTCGGCCACAACCCGCGGCCGACTCCACGAGAGGCTCTCCAGAAGCCACGACACGAGCCCGAAGGGGCAGATGAAGTGGCAGTAGGGTCGGTACCACAGGAGCGACGTCACGAGCACGATCGGAAGCAGGATCACCGCTCCCGTTGAGAGCGTCCAGTCGAAGACGTGAAAGATGTTCAGGTTGTGGTAAACCACGTACTTGTCGACCCCGAAGAGCCACCCGAAAAGCAAGCACAGGAAGACGCCGAACAGCGCCACGCGCGCGCCGCTCGTGAGCCAGAAAGGGATCCGCCAGCGGCGCTGCATCTTCCGGAGGGGCGAGACGCGGTGGATGATGTCCTGGACTGCGCCGATGGGGCATGCCCAGCCGCAGATGGCTTTGTTCGCCGCAATGGCAAGCACGGCGAACGCCGCCAGGACGACCACGCGCTCCAGCGGCCCTCCCTCGAGGCCGACCGTCGTCTTCGCGAGCTTGACGAAGCTCTCCATAGGATTCGGCTTCCCGCCCACGGCGAGCCCGAACACAACCACCGAGCCGGCCAACACCCACCAACGCCAACGCGCGAAGCGATTCCGGGTCGCGAGCAGCACCGTCACCACGCCCAGGAAGAGGGCCAAGACCGGAAAGAAGAGCACGGTTAGGATCGACGAGGCGTCCTCGGCGGCCATTTCCTCGAGCGCCGCCCGCAGCCCGTCCTCCCCGCACGGCAGTTCCGACACGGGCGTTCCCCTGAGCGGCCATTGCCTGGCGTCGGGGTACTCGTGCGAGAGTTCGCGAACGAGTTTCCCGGCCGGCGTGTTGTTCCGCTCGGCGTGCCAGTTCAGCGGACGACCGGCGTCCACCACCGGCGCGGCGCTCTCCTCCCGCGTCGCGAGCGTGAAGACCGGCATCCCGATCGCCACGACCGCCAGCATCGCCAGCGCGGGCGCCAGCCTTCTCCACGCGCCCTCGAGTCGTTCGGGTGTCGCCATGCCGTCACGCTCCCTCGCAAGCCATCGGGCCTCCCCCACAGGAGCAAGACGCAGCCGGGTCTTACTGCATTCCACATCTACCTTCGCGCCGAAGTCGCAGGTGGCCTGCGGGCGCGCCGGCGAAGCTTCGCACACGAAAGCGCCCCCCCACTCCAGGGCGCACTCGGAGGCTTGCCATGAGACTCGGCACGAACGGCTTCGTCGACTCCTCGACGCCGGAGGCGTGGGTCGGCTGGATGACCGCGCGCGGCTATCGCGCCGCGTACTTCCCCGGCGAGATCACCGACGAGGACGAGGTCCGTGCGTACGCGCGCGCCGCGGAGGCCGCCGACATCGTGATCGCCGAGGTCGGAGCGTGGAGCAACCCGCTCGGACCCGACCCCGACGCGGCTCGGGAAGCACGCGAGCACTGCAAGCGACGCCTCGCGATCGCCGACCTCGCCGGCGCGCGCTGTTGCGTGAACATCACCGGCTCGCGCGGCGAACCATGGGACGGACACCACCCCGCGAATCTGACGGGAGAGACCTTCGAGCGGATCGTCGAGTGCGTCCGCGACATCATCGACTCCGTGAACCCCAGCCGCGCCTACTACACGCTGGAGACGATGCCCTGGATGCACCCCGACTCCGTCGAGAGCTACGTTCGGCTCCTCGAGGCCGTCGACCGCGAGCGCTTCGCCGTCCACTTCGATCCGGTGAACCTCATCTCGAGCCCACAGCGGTACTACGCGAACGCCGCCCTCATCGGCGACTTCGTCAAACAGCTCGGACCGCGCATCCGGAGCTGCCACGCCAAGGACGTCCGGCTTGACCAGCGGCTCACCGTGCATCTGGACGAGGTCGTGCCCGGGCGGGGCGGACTCGACTATGCGACGCTCCTTCGCGAACTGGACTCCCTCGGGCCCGACATGACCCTCATCACCGAGCACATGGCCAGCCTGCAGGAGTTCGACGAGGCGGCGGCGCACATTCGCGCGGTGGCCGGGGAACTCGGGATCGCGCTGTAACGAACAAGACGCACGAACGGGGAGGCCGAACATGCGGCGCATAGGTTGGTGCGGGATCGTTGTCTCCATGCTGGCGATGGGGGCCGCGAGCGCGCAGTCGGTGACGAAACTCGTGGACGCGCTCCAGGGCGATCCCGCGCGCCGCGTGGAAGCCGTCCAACTGCTTCCGCGCTACGGGGCGGAGCCCGTGCCGATGCTGCTGCCGCTCCTCGACCATGCCGACGCGACCGTCGCCAAGGCCGCCGACAACGTGCTCTGGGCCATCGCGAACGAGGCGGCTCGACCGGGCCGCGTCGAGGAGGCGGCCGAGGTCGCCCGCCTCTTCCTGGCTCGCCTCGATCAGGGCGGGGCCGATCTCGCGATTCGGCGGCTTCTGCGGCTGATCGGCGTTGTCGCGCCGGAGGGCTGCGACCTCGCAGCCGTCGCTCGGCTTCTTGAGAACCCAGACTGGCGCGAGTCCGCCCGCACGACCCTCGAGCGCATCGCCACCGCCGAAGCCCGGGCCGCCCTGCGCGGGGCGCTCGACCCGGCGGACGCCGCCTTTGCCGCGGCGATCCTCAACTCGCTTGCGGCAGTGCAGGACGCCGAGGCGCTCGACTTGGCGGTGGAGTGCGCGGCGAACGCCGATGCGTCGGTCCGCGCGGCGGCCGCGTACGCGCTTGCCTGGAGCGGGAAGCCCGAGTACGCCGAAGTGATGCGGCGGGTCGTTCGCGACGCCACCCCCGAGACCGCTGTCGCGGCCGGCGAGGCCTTCGTGCTCTACGCCGACGCGATGGGTCGGCACGGCGGAAACTGGGACCTCGCGATCGCGCTGCTGAGGGAGGTCCCCGGCCTCACTGAGCGTCAGCCCACCCGCGACGCGGCCTTGGTCGCGCTCTGCCGCCACGGGGACGAGACCGTCGTGAAGCCTGTGCTCGAGGCGGCCCTCGCGGCCGAGCCTGAGACGCAGGCCATCGCGATCGCGGCTCTTGCCGAAGTGCGGGGACGCGGCGCCGACAGGGAACTTGTGGCCGCCTACCCGACGCTTCCGGAGGCGCTCCGTCCCGCGTTGGTGCGCGTCCTGGGGCGACGCGGCGCCGAAGCCGCTCTCCCGGTGCTCACCGAGGCCGCACGGAGTGAAAGTCGCGAACTGCGCCTCGCCGCGCTCACGTCCCTGCGCGACCGCGGCGGCCCGGGCGCGCTTCCGGTGCTCGTCGAGGCCGCCGGCGCGGAGGACGCGGAACTGCGCGCGATCGCTCTCCAGGCCCTGGAGCGCAGCGCGGGCGCGCTGCGAGCGGCCGGCAACGTCCCCGAAGCGGGCAAGGCCTACACCGACGTCTACCGCCTCGCCGGTGACGACGAGGCCCTCCGGGCTCGCGCCCTGGACGGCATCCTCGCATGCCCCACACCCGAGGCGTTCGCGATGCTGCTTGACACAGGCGAAGCGCTCGACCTCGCCGCCTTGCCCCTATCCGGCCGGATCGCCTTCGCCGGCGCGCTCGCAAGCGTCGGCAGGCAGGCGGACGCGGAGGCGCTTCTCTCCGACCTGCTCGACAAGCCCCTCGTCGGCGCCGACCTGCAGGGGCTGATCTCCGCCGTCGGCGGGCAGGCCGAGGCCATCAAGCTGGCGGAGCGCGTCGGTTTCGTGCGCGCCTGGCGCGTGGTCGGGCCGTTCCCGTTCCGCGGGCCGGGCACGGGGCTCGACGATGCGCTGGTGGGCGAGCCGAACGTCGACGTCTCGGCAACCTACACGGTGGGCGATCAGCAGATCGCGTGGCAGCCCGTGACGAGTCAGGATCCCGCGGGCGTCGTCGACCTGATGGGGCTCTACGGCGCCGTGAACGAGAAGGTCTGCTACGCCTACGCCGAGGTCGAGGCTGACGCCGACCAGGACGTGGCGATCCGTATGGGCTCGGACGACGGTCTGAAGGTCTGGCTGAACGGCGAGGTCGTCTGGAACAACGACGTCGACCGCGGCAGCCTGCTCGATCAGGACACCGCGACAGGGAAGCTCAAGGCCGGACGCAACACCATCCTCGTGAAGATCAGCCAGGGCGGGGGAGGGTGGAACTTCCGCCTCCGCTTCACCACTCCCGACGGGATCGGCGCGCCGGTGGCGGTCGTCCCGCTCGGCTAGGCCAAGAGCGGAGCGCGGGCATCCTGCCCGCCACGCATTCCAGTAGCACCGGTCCCGCGCCGGTGACAGCCAGGCCGACCCGGGTGGGCGATTGGGTTGCTGCGCGCCGCCCTGCCTAGCCCATGCCAAGGAAGCTGGCTACCCCACCTCCGCCACGCGCACGACCGAGTTCCAGCCCGCCGGATACTGGGTGACCTCGATCGTCAGACCGCCGTCATCGGCGCGGCTCACCTCGATCCCCTCATCGGTGTCGAGCCAGCGGGCGGAGCGCACCTCGCGCTCCACGCCCGTGAACGTCCGCGGGCCGGGGCCGACAACGCCGGTGGTGACTTCCTCGCCCGGGCGCGGGGCGATGTGGTGACAGAAGAGATAGAGCTTCCCGTCGGCCTCGAGTCCGAAGTCCCTCCCCGGACCCGCCACGCCGCACGGCCTGCCCCTGCGCACGGGGCGCGCATGCCGCTCCACCCAGCCGCCCGCGCGCTTCAGAGCCGCCGCCTCGTAGTCGGGGATCGCGCCCTCGGGCGTCGGACCCACATTCAGGAGGAGGTTCGCGCCCACTTTGCGGCATGCGCAGAGGTCCTCGATGATGCCCTTCGGGGAGATGTAGTTGTAGTCGTTCGGGACAATCCCCCAGAGCGTGTTCATGGTCTCGCACATCTCGGCCGCGACGTACTTCGTCATGCCGGCGCGGTCCATCGGCTCGGGGTAGCCCATCTCGTAGGTCACGCAGTCGATCTCCGGGTGTCCGAGCACTCCGCGATCCACGACACCGGTGTTGTTGATGATGATGGCCTCGGGCTGGCGCTTCCGGATGATCCCATACAGGCGGTCTTCCTTCCAGTCCGTGCCCGCCGGTTTGCTCCAGGCGCCGTCGAACCAGAAGCCGCCGAGTTCGCCGTAGTGGGCGCAGAGGATCTCGATCGACTGGTGGAGGTAGTCGAGATAGGCGTCGAAGTCCTCGGTGAAGCTCGGCTGGTACCAATCGTAGAGGGTGTGGTAGAGGAAGGGCTTCATGCCCTCCGCGCGGCAGCCCTCGACGTACTCGGCGATGAGGTCCCGCTTCGGCGCGGAGTGTGGCGCGTCGTAGTCCGAGAGGCCGCGCGTGTCGTAGAGGCTGAAGCCGTCGTGTTGGCGACTGGTGAGGGTGATGTACTTCATCCCCGCCTCGCGCGCGGTCCGGGCCCATAGGCGCGGGTTGAAGTCCGATGCGGTGAAGAGGTTCGCGAGCGGGGTGTACTCGCTGATCGGGATGTGGCGCGGGTGCGACCCCCAGACGCAACGCCCGCGGAACGAGAAGAGCCCCCAGTGCACGAACATCCCGTAGGCGGATTCCTCGAAGCGCGCGATCCTCGGTGCGGGGGTGGGAACCTGCATGCCGTCTCCTCCATCGGCCTGCCCCGCCGCTCGCTGGACCGCGGTCGCCGTCGCCGCCGCGGACGCGAGCCGGAGCACGTCTCGTCGGGATAATCGCATGGTCCACTCCTTCGGAGCACCGTCGTGTCGGTCCGGTTCGGGGCGGGTCGAGGAGGACCTGCCGAGATCGCGACAAGTGCGACTGGAGGCCGGGAGCAGCGCCACGCCGAACCCCCGCCCGACGAGCAAGGGGGCTGACGATGCCGCACCACAACTGGGCGAAGGCCGCTGAGGTCATTCTGCGCGTGTACCCGAAGCACGTCGGCCCCCTCCCCGAGTCGGTGGAGAAGGTGCTGCTCGGGGCGCTCGAGTCGCCGCCGAAGCTGAACGAGAAGCTCATGTGGGCCTTCAAGTTCGCCTGGCGGTCGGCCGCCGCGATCGAGAAGGTCGACGACGCCGAGGCGGCGGGCGACGACTCCGACTTCGGCGCCTTCCACCGCCGGAAGCGGCTTGAGGAGATGAAGCGCCGCATTGAGGCGTTTCGGGTGGAGGTCGAGCGGATGGAGTGAACCGGGCGGGTGAATCATGGCCGGGGCGACTCCGCAAGGCGGACTTGGGTCGTGGCGAGAGCCAGGGCGGTGGGATCACACACTCCACCCGGGTCTGGGGGTGATGGGCCGGGCCGCCGGAGTGCGGGCTCGCAGGCCGACACTCCTGCAGACAAGACGTTGTTGACAGGCTCATGAGGATACGATACGGTCATTGGTGGCAGTATCGCCCCCCCTCACGGTTGCGTGAGGGTTCAGAGCCGCTCTTCGGAGCGGCTCTTTGGTTATAGGTGACGGCCGAGTGAGGGCCTGGGTCTACATTGATGGGTTCAACCTCTACCGCCGGGCCATCCGCCCCGCTCACGAACAGGGCCTGGGCAACTTCCGCTGGCTCGATCTTGTCTGCCTCAGTCGCAGGCTGCTGCCGAGCAACAGACACCAGGTCGAGCGCGTGAAGTGGTTCACCGCCCTCGTCAATGACCGTCCGAACGATCCGACACAGCGATCGCGGCAGCAGACGTACTGGGCGGCCCTCAGCACGCTGCCAGAGGTGGAGATCATCAAGGGGCACTTCAGTGAGAGGCGGACCAGAGCACCTCGCTGGTCCGAGTACGAGCGCCTATGCAAGGACGAATCGAGAGGGCTTTGTGTAGCAGGACAGCGGATGAAGACCGTCGAGATCCTGAAGGCCGAGGAGAAGGGTTCCGACGTCAACCTCGCCGTGCACCTAGTGAGCGACGCATACCAGGGGCGGTTCGAGAAGGCACTTGTGATCTCGAACGACTCCGACATTGCCTGCGCCCTCCGCGTCGTGCGGGACGACGTCGGCCTACCGGTGGTGATCTGCAACCCCGACATCGCGGGACGAGCCACAACGCACCTAACCACTGTGTCCACTGCACAGAGGACGCTTCGCGTCGCAACCCTCCAGAGCTGCCAGCTTCCCGATCCGGTGGTGGATCCCGTGACCGGCAGAGCTATCCACAAGCCGCCCGGCTGGTAGACGCAGTAGGTCGCCGGACTGTCGGCACCCGTGCGGCGCCGCCTCCATGACGGCGTACCGCAAGGGTGGAGACGCGGCGCCCTATCTGGCGCGGGGGCGCGGACGCGCCTATGGCCCGTCGCGTTCGGGCGGTGCCACGCGGGCAGGTTCGCGTGGAGACCGGCGGCCGCGATCGAGAAGGTCGACGACGCAGAGGCCGCGGGCGACGACTCCGACTTCGGCGCCTTCCACCGCCGGAAGCGGCTTGAGGAGATGAAGCGCCGCGTCGAGGCGTTCCGGGTGGAGCTTGAGGGGATGGAGTAGACTGGGCGAGTTCGTGATCGCCGCACCACACCCCGGAGGAACCCGATGATCGCTCATCTCGACTGCGTTGCCTGCATTGTCGCCCAGGCCGTTCGCATGGCCCGGCTCGCGACCGACGACCCCGAACTCCGCGAGCGCGTGCTCGTGGGAACCTTGCGCGAACTCGGCGAGGGCGACATCCGCCGCACCCCGCTCGAACTCGGCGCGATCCCGCAGCGGTTGCTCGAGACCCTCGTCGGGGTCCGCGACCCCTATCTGAAGATGCGCGACGAGGCGAACCGCTTCGCGCTCGAACTCTACCCGCGGCTGCGCGAACTCGTGGAAGCCTCCGATGAGCCGCTCCTCGCCGCCGCGAAGATCGCCATCTCCGGCAACATCATCGACGCGGGCGTCGGCTCCGGCCCCGAGGATGTGGACGAGACCCTCCGCCGCGTGCTCGAGCGCCCGCTCGGGGGGAATGGCTATCCCGCGTTCCGTGAGAAGCTCGCGAACGCGGAGACCGTCCTCTACCTGACCGACAACGCTGGCGAGATCGTCTTCGACCGGTTGCTGATCGAGTGCATGAACGTCCCCCGCATGATCGTCTGCGTGCGCGGCGAGCCGTTTTTGAATGACGCGATGATGCCCGATGCGCTCCAGGCGGGGCTCGACAAGACCGCCACCCTCATCGAGTCCCCGCTCTACCCCCGCCGGTCGGAAGCCCTTGCCGCGGCGTGGGACGAGGCCGACCTCATCATCGCCAAGGGCCAGGCGAACTACGAGTCCTACAGCGAGGCTGAGGGGCCGCTCGCATTCCTCCTCATGGCCAAGTGCGAGATCGTGGCGGAGAGCCTCGGCTGCACCAAAGGCGACGGGGTGCTGTGGGTGCGCTGAACGCCCTACAGCTCCTCATACTCCACCAGCACAGAGCCCGGCTTCTTGAGGATCGTCAGGACGAGGCCATCGAGCTGCGACCCACGCAGCGTAACCGGCGGCTCGGGCTCGTAGCCGCTGGAGAACGTGACCCGGTACGTCGCGTCGGGGTCGATGCCGCGCAGGCGGCAGTCGTAGGCCGCGTAGGGTGAGTTCTCCCGTCGAAAGGCGAGAACGATGCCGTCGCGCTCCTCGGGTCGGTGGTACTGGAACACACACCAGTCGCGCGGACTCGTGGTGATGTCCGAGAGGGCGTAGAAGTCGCCGAACCAGTACTTGCGAATGCGCTTCCCTTCGGCGATCGCGTCGCGCAACTGGTCGCGCGGGTAGTCGGCTCCGCGGATGTCCTCGCAGAACGCGATGCCCCCGTTGAAGCCGCTCCGGAAGCGGTACGGGTCGGAGCCCATCTGCCCGACCACGGTGAGGGGCAGGTACCGGTTCAGGCCGCCGCTCATCACCTGGTTCTCGATCGCGGCTTTCAGGATGATGGCCGGATCCTCGCCGATCATGTCGCAGGTGTTGTCGCTCCGCCAGAGCCCCAGCGCCCTCGAGCACGCCTCCAGGTCCATCCTCCGTCCGCCGGAGGAGCACGTGTCGATCGCGAGGCCCGGATGGGCGGCTCTCAGGTCGTCCCACATCCGGTACACGCCCTCGACATAGCGCATCTCGGTCATGCCGGCGCGGTCCGGCTGCCCCTGGTCGGCGAACTGCCAGAAGGGCAGCGGGTTGATGTTGTAGTCGAATCGCAGCCAGGAGAGGCCGTACTCCCGGATGGCCGCGTCGAGGTACTCGGTCATGTACTCGCGCGCCTCGGGGATACCCAGGTTGAGGAGGCCGCTCCCGTCCCCGGCCGGGGAGATCACCCACTCGGGGTGCTCCCGCGCGATCCTGGTGCCGGGCGCCACGCGCTCGGGCTCGAACCAGAGCAGGAACCCGAGCCCTGCGTCCCGGACCTCCCGCCCGATGCGCCGGAGCCCGTTCGGGAACCGGTCGGGCGGCTCCACCGACTCGAGCGGCAGGCCGTAGTTCCCCATCGCGTTCGGGAAGCCGTCGGGCCCCGTCCAGTACGCGTCGAGCCACAGCACCTCGAACCCGAGTCCGTCCAGAGAACGCAGATGCGAGAGCACGTCGTCCTCGGTCGTCGCGTTGAGTTCGTAGAACGATGTCGTGAGGTGCGTGACAGGCGGCAGGACGACTTCGCCGTCGATGCGCGGGCTGATGTGGGCGAGCACCGTCCGGCGGAAGAGGTTGTAGCCCGCCCACTCGTCGTCACCGGACCAGTAGATCTGCAGGATCCTCGGCGACCGGATGCTCTCACCCGGATGCAGCGACACGCGCAGGTCCTGGAGCCCCACGCCGAGCCGGACGGCGCCCTCGGAGCGGTCGACCAGTCCGTTCCAGCGTCCCGACCAGCCAACGGCCGTGATGACCCCGCCGCTTCCCCAGTCGAGGCCGAAGTAGGGCGACCGGTCGGACGACGGCCGCCCGTCCTCGGAGGTCATCTCGATGCGCGCGCCCGGTGGGACCGGCTGCTCGAAAGGCAGCCAGTCGTCGATCAGGCACGGCGAACCGTTCAACCGGTGCAGTGTGACCTGGCTCCCGAGCCCCGGCGCGACCGTCGAATCGAGCGCGAGCACATCGGCGAGCACCGGCGAGTCGGCCTCGCCCGTGTTCGTGAACGTGAGCGTCCAGTCCACGCCCGGCGTGTCGGTGTAGACCGTTGCCGTCGCCACTACCTCGAGCCGCGTCTGCGGGTCGGTCAGCGTCAGCGTCCTGAGCAACCGCCCGTCGTCTACTTCCTCGACCGCATCGCTCCGCTCCCAGCCGGGCAGCAGCTCGGATGACGGACGCCCGCCGTATGTGAAGGAGAACGGGAGCGCCGGGAGCGGAACGCTCACACGGGCGAGGTCATCCAGCCACAGCTCCGTTCCGTCAGAGAGCGTCACCCGTGCGTCGGCCCAGTCGCCCTGGTCCCAGCCACGGCCGTCGTCCCCGTCATCGACGACCAGGTCGAACTCGGTCGCGCCGTTGAGGGAAACGTCGAGGTCCTGCGGAGGGTCGCCCGCCCGGATGACGTCCGTGCTGGAGACAGCCGTGCCGCCGACAACGACATGGAACCGCACCGACCCCGGCGTTCCGTCCACGTTGCGGTCGAGCCCGATCACGGCTCGCAATCTCTCCGCCGGTCCGCTGAGACTCACACGAAGCGCGCAATAGGAGTTCACGCCGATCCCGCGCGTGTAGACCTGGTCGCCCAGACGAAGCGGGCCACCCGCGGCGCACCGGCCCACCTTGGTGTCCCCGGGCCCCTCCTCACGCACGAGTGTGACGTGACTCACGGCCTCGCCAGTCCGGACGGGGCCGAACGCGCCCTCCGCCCAGGCGGCGTTGCGCGCGACCGCGCCAGGCATGTCCAAGCTCTCAGCCGGGGCGCCCATCAGCGGACCTCCAAGCAACACGGACACGGCAAACACGACCATCGGTGCGACCCCCTTGAGGAACGAACGGCGCCAGCGCGCCGCTCGAACCGATCAGATCAGGTAGAACTCCCTCTGACGCCCATCCAGGACATGGTTGCCCGCGGCCGTCACCGCGACGTTCTCCTCGAGAGAGAGTGTCTGCTCGTGGCCGCCCCACTCCGGCACGGCGTCTCGGACCGAGAGTTCCATGGAGAACGTCTGCCCGACCTCGATCACGGGATCGCCTCGGCCGGGGCAGCGCTCCTGTTCCCAAGGCAGGCCGATGAGCGGGCCGGGCTCGTGGACGAACCTGCCGATCGCGTGGGAGTAGACCTTCGGGTTGGGCGCGCCCTCCGCACGAGCGCGTTCGAGGATGCGACGGAGCGCCTCGTTTCCGGTGAGGCCCGGCCGCACCTCGGCGAGCCACAGATCCTGCAGTCGCCGCGCGTGGCCCATGAGCGCCCTCATGCCCGCCGGGGCATCGCACTCCCCGGGCCTACGGACGTAGGCCCACTGCTTCTGGTCCGTGTAGAAGCCCATGTAGCCGATGACGAGGTCGCACGAGACGAAGTCGCCATGCCGGATCACCCGGTCGGCGGGTCCGTACCGCGCGCGGCTTTCGGGCGAGCGCACGAGTTGGAACGGAGGGAGACTTCGGATATGGAAGCCGAACGCGTTCGCCCGCTCCCAGTAGGCGTAGGCGAGATCCTCCATCGTGGTGACTCCGGGGGCAATGGAGCCCGTGTACGCCTCGCCGATCAGAGCGTGCGCGACCGCCGCCACATGCTCATAGAGATCCAGTTCCTCGTCCGTGCATATTGAGAGCCAGCGCGCGGCGAGTGTTTCGGCCGATTCCAGTCGGCTGGCATACCCCTCGGGTAGGCACTCGAGCAGACGCTCGTGCAGGGTGTGCGAGAGCCCGTCACAGGCCCACTGCACGGGCGCGACGTTGACGCCGATCCTCTTCGGATCGCTCTCGACGAGGAGATCCCGCAGAGCCTGCCACTGCTCAGGCTCGTCGCGGCCGGTCCAGGGACGCTCATAGAACTCGCTCGCCCCCGTCAACGCGATCTCGACCCGCCGGACGCCGGCGTCGCCCTGGTTGATGAACGCGTAGATCTGCAGGATGGGCGTGCGGGTGGCCATGGGGAGGAGGGTGGGGAGTACAGGGTCGAGGTTGTCCTCCCGGCAGATCACGAGCCAGGCGTCGAGCCCGGACTCCCGCATCAGCCGAGGCAGAAGCGCATCCAGTCTCTTGCGTAAGAGGCGCCCGTCGAGAGCCACGCGCTCACGCATGGTCAGAACATGGGGTAACCGCCCGGTTCGCGTGTAGCGCGGCGTGTCGTCAGGCATTCCAGACCCTCTCATTGAGGCCAAGCGCCCGGCGGCGAGCGACGGAGCCGCTCGCTCGGCCGGGTGGGAGACAAGCTTCGCGCGCGCACGTCCGCGACCTTCGCGTCAGCCGCCCAAAACGCGTCTCACTTCGGCTTCGAGCGCCTGGAGGCGATAGGGCTTCTGGACGAAGCCGTCGGGAGCGAAGCCTTCGATCTCGTCCGGCCCGCCGCCGCTTGCCATCACGACCTTGGAGCCGGGTGCGAGCGTGCGGATCCGCTGAAGGACCTCGTCCCCCGCCATGCCCGGCATGTTCACATCCAGGAGGACGCACGCGATCTCCTGTGAGCGGCTCTCCACGATCGCCACAGCTTCGCGCCCGTCTCTGGCTCCGACCGCGTCATAGCCGAGCAGTTCGACCATCCGCTGCGTCATCGTGCGGATCATGTCTTCGTCGTCAACGACCAGCACAACCCGGCGACCGTCCTCCGGCAAGGACTCGGCCGGCTTCGCCGCGCCGGTCTCCCGGGGGGTCTCCGAACCCACGACCGGAAGAAGGACCGTGCACGTCGTGCCCTCGCCCGGTGTGGACTCGATCCGCACCAGCCCCTTGTGCGCGCGCACGATCCCCGCCACGGCGGCCATGCCGAGCCCGCGCCCCACGAACTTGGTGGTGTAGAACGGCTCGAACACGCGCTCGAGCGTGTCCGTCTCCATGCCGCACCCCTCGTCTCGCACCTGCAGGATGACGTACAGCCCCTCCGGCAGCTCAGCCTCCCTTGCCGTGGGCTGCCCGGCGGGGGCGTGCGTCAGGGCGGCCCGGTCCAGCCGCCGCGCCGAGGTCGACAACTCGACAACGCCGTCGCCCTCATAGGCCTCGCCCGCGTTGGTGACCAAGTTCAGGATGACCTGCTGCAGTTGCGACGCGTCGCCCTCGACAAGCGGGAGGTCCGGCGCGAGATGCGCCCTCAGCGCGACGCCCCGATGCAGGGCGGCGGTCAGGAGGCTCAGCATGCTCTCGGCGAGGTCGTTGAGACTGATGGGCTGGACGACGAACCGCCCACGGCCGGAGTAGGCGAGCAACTGCCGCGTCAGCGTGGCCGCCCGGCCGGCGGCCTTCTGGGCCTCCATCAGACGCGGCGCGACGGGATGGCCGGGCGGCAAGCCCTCGACGCTTAGCTCCAGATAGCCCATCACGGCGGCGAGGATGTTGTTGAAGTCGTGTGCGATGCCTCCGGCAAGCACGCCAAGGCTCTCAAGCCGCTGAGCCTGTTGGACGCGGCGCTCCATCTGGATGCGCTCGTCCTGCCGGCGTCTCTCCGCGGTCACATCGAAATGCAGCCCGAAGACGCTCACGACCCGGCCCCCCGCGTCGGTCTCGACTTCGCCGATCGCCCGTATGTGGCGGGTTTCGCCGTCGGGCCGAACGACGCGGTACGTCGCGTCAAAGGACTCCGCCTCCTCGATGGCTCGGGCGAGGATCCCGACGGTGGCGTCGCGGTCGCCGGGGTGCAGCAGCGCCTTCCAAGTCTCGTATCGGCCGTCGTACTCGTCGGGCTCGAGCCCGAACATCGCGAGCGTATTGGCGTCGTACCGGGTCACATCCTCGTCAGGCCGGTACTCGAAGGTGCCGCCGCCCACGACGTCCAGGGCCAGGCGCAGACGCCTCTCGCCCTCGCGCAGCGCCCGCTCCGTCTCCCGCAGTTCCGTGACGTCAGGGAAGAGAACAAGACCGGCCACGAGGGCGCCGTCGCGGTCGTAGACCGGGGCGCCGCTTGCGAGAACGTGCCGTACGGAGCCGTCCTTGCGTCGCACCGCGTGCTCCGCGACCGTGGTCGTCTCACCGCGCAGCGCCCGCGCCATCATGGAGTCCTGCGGCGGAATCGGGTTGCCCCGAGCGTCGAGTTCCTCCCACGCGCGCTCCGCGTCGACGTCGCGCAGGCGCTTCCCCAACCGCGTCGGCTCGTCCTCGACGCCCAACACGCGGGCCGCCTGCCTGTTGGCGTACTTCACGACCATGTCCTCGGCCGTAACGACGACGGTCGGTGCCGGAGACTGCTGCAAGACGGCCTCCAGCAGCGCGCGCGTTCGCTCGAGTTCGGCCTCCGCGAGTTTCAGCTCCGTGATGTCGGGGAACACGATGACTCCCGCGATCAGACTGCCATCCTGCCCGTAGACCGGCCCGCCGCTCACCAGGTCGTGCCGAACCGTGCCGTCTTTGCGGACCACGCTGAGCACCCTGTCGGTCGTCACCTCTCCGCGAAGCGCGCGAACCAGGGGCAACTCGTCGAGCGGGAGCGGCCGCCCGTCTTCCGCCAGGTCTGTCCAGGTCTTCCGCTGGCCGACCTCCGCCATCGTAAGGCCGACCTTCGGGTCCTCGTCCTCCAAACCTAGGAAGCGGACGGCCGCGCGGTTCGCGTGGCGCAGCACCATGTCCGGGGCCGTCACCACGACCGTCGGGATGGGAGACTGTTCGACGACCGCCTCGAGCAAACGTCGCGCTCTCTCGAGTTCGGCGTCCGCGCGCTTCCGCTCCGTGATTTCCTCGACCACTCCGATCAGGCAGTCCGGGGCGCCGGATTCGTCTCTGAGCAGTGATGCCGAGAGACTGACCCACACTGTGGCGCCGTCGCTTCGGATGTAGCGCTTCTCGTGGGAGTACTCCGGGATCTCGCCGCGCGCGAGCCGACCGGCAAGGTCCGCGTCCACGCCCACATCGTCGGGGTGCGTGATGTCCCACACCGTGCGCGACAGGAGTTCCTCCTCCGCGTAGCCCACCAGATCGGCGAAACGGCGGTTCACGCGCACGAATCGCCCATCGAACGCCACGTGCGCCATGCCGGCCGCGATCTGCTCGAAGGTGCGGCGGTAGCGCCACTCGCTGACCCGGGACTCGGCCAGCAGCACGGAGCGCTCCTCAAGAAGACGCCGGTTCTCAAACCAGGCTTCCGCGGCCGGTGTGAGCTGGTCGCCCAGGACCAGAACGGAGACCACCTGGTTCGCGTGCCGGTTGGCGCCGTCCGCCAGAATGCCCTGCTCGCCGAACGTCAGGAAGCCCGCCACCGGTGCGCCCGCGAGGCGCTCGCTAACCGTCCGCACCTCGGCGTCCATGCGAACTCCCAAAGCGCGCTCGCGCAGCGCGCAGGAGAACATCAGGGCGGCCGCCGGCCTCTCCACGCCGCCGTGGAACGCCGCCCGGCTCGCGGCCCAGCCCGCCGCCTGAACCATGGCGTCCCTGTCGCACTCCATGGCGACGAGCATGGCGCCCTCCGCGACCGGCAAAGAGAAGAGCAACGACGGTCCCCGCTCCAGCTGCGTTGCCGCCACGGGTATGTAGTCGCCCTGTGCTCCGAGCATCGCCGCTGCATGGGTCGCCGCCTTGCCAACA
>CAZCER010000031.1:0-15561 GCA_964497385.1 uncultured Armatimonadia bacterium
GAAGTTCACGACGTAGTTCCAGATGTAGAGGTTCTTCGAGATCTTGCTCCAGGCTTCGATGTCCGCGGCGAAATCGGCGTTCCGCTCACTCGAGAGCGGCTGCGAGAAGTCACCCTCGATGCTGCAGAGGCGGACGACAACGTTGTCTCTCGGGCGAGTGACCTTGGGAGCCTTCCGCGTGTACTGGTAGGCAAGCGTCTCGACGAGCACGTCCGGGAACTCGGCCTCGACTTCCTCGGCAACCGCGTTCACGAAGCGGATCAGCGGGCCGGAGGGCGAGCCCTCCTCCGCTTCGGCCGCACGGCACGCCGCGCACTGGCAGCGCCCATGCCAGTCGTTCTGGGAGACCGAGATCAGCCGCGCGCCGGGGCGCTCGCGGAGCAGCTCGAGCACGCGCCGCGTCACCTCCGCGCGGGCCTCCTCGTTGCTGAGGCAGATCTGCGAGCCCTCCGCCGTGCGCTTCCCGTCGATCTCCGAGTACCACTCCGGATGGGCCGCGAAGTGCTCCTCGGGCGGGAGCAGCGGCCAGAACGTATGGCACCAGCCGATGAGTTCGATGTGGCCGCCGAGTTCCTCGGGGATCGGCTCGAAGTGACCGTTCACCCGGAGGCGCGTGGCGAAGAGCGGGTCGAAGGCGTCCTTGAAGAACACCTCGCGGCTCATGAGGGGCGGGGCGTAGCGCACGTCCAGATCGGTGACCGCCAGGTCGGGGCGGCTCGGGGCGAAGCTCTCCGTTGAGGTCCACCAGCGGAAGCCGACGACGTCCTCGAGGAACGTGTTCACCGCGTAGAGCGTCCCGCGCGGCCGTCCGCCCGCGAGGACGAGCGCGTCCCCCACGGTGCGGATCACGATCTCGTCGGGACCGAGAGAGTCGAAGTCAACGTCGGGCGCGAGCGACCGGGCGCGCTCGGAGGGGCCGACGACGATCTGGGCGGCGGCCGGAGGGACATCGGTCTCGTCGCGGACCTCGAAGGCGCCGCCGGTGGCCTGCCCGAGAGCCTCGGCGAGTTGGTTCGCCGCGGTACGCTCAGCCGGGATGGCGTCGGCCGCGACCACGATGGGACAGAGCGCCTGGCCCCCGCGCGCGATCTCGACCGCCCCCGCGCACGTCGCTCCACACAGCGTGACAAGCGCGAGTCCGTAGCTCATGATCCGCATCGTCCGCACCTCCGTTGGTTCGTGGCGCCCGGCTCGGGCGCTATACGGGTCGGGTTCGGCGAGGCGGATGTGAGGGCCTGCAGAAGTGCGGTGGCGGGAGTGGCGATGTCAGCGCGCGGAGGCAGTCCGTGCCGCAGGGGGGCAGTCGCCGAGCAACGCGCGCAACTCCTCGTCGCTCATCCGCGACAGACTATCTCGGGCGTCCTCATACGGATGCCCCTGGGAGACGAGGTGTCGGATGGCCGCCTCATAGAGGTCGAGGGGTTCAAGCACCTCGTCGGGATCGCCCTCGGGGTCGATCATCGACGCCAGTGCGGCGCGAACGAGTCGGGTCGTTCGCGGATCGGGCTCCGCCACGGGGGCCGACTGCGCGCCCGCCCCGCCCGCCTCTTCGTCGATGTTCACGGACTCCACCATAGCTAACCCCTTTCGCGACCCTCCGCAAGGGATTCGGCGAATGTACTCGGCACGGACTCGCTTCACCAGACGGGCCGCTTGCCGCGGATCCACTTCCATTATCGCACACTTTCGTGGCCGTCTGCACACGTGAAAGCCCAGACCCGCGTAGAACGGCTCGACATCACCTGTTGCGGTGACCCGCACACGCCCGGCTGCGCCTGCCTTCATGCTTGCCTCCACCAGGCGCAGCACGAGCATCGTGCCGGCGAGGCGGTAGCGCCGCTGCGGGGCTCGACCACGGTTCCAGGGAGCGGACTCCAGCAAACTATCCGACAGCGCGTGATCGTTCTCGACCACCTGCCCGACGCGGAGGATGCCTTCTGCCGCGTCCCTCGTCACGGCGAGCGTCTCCACAGACGAGTCGCCTCGCGAGAGGCAGTCCTGCCACACGCTCGCGAAGCGGACACGCAGGATCGGCGCCTGACTCTGAACGTAGGACCGCCACTCGTGGATCTGCTCAGCCAGATCCGGCTCGCCATGGCGTAGCGCCGCTGCCTGTCTACACTCCTCGGGAAGCCGAGACAGCCAGTAGTCCATCGACGCCATCCCCTCAGCGACCATGCACTTGCAGCCCCCTCCCGCCGAGGAGCGGCGGGAGGGGAGAGCCTGCACGTGATCCGCCTACTTCGCCTTCCCCTGCGCGGCGACCGCGGCCATCGCCTTCGCGACCGCCTCCGGGTCGCCGAGATACTCGCTCTTGATCGGCTTCAGGTCGTCGTCCAACTCATACACGAGCGGCATGCCGGTCGGGATGTTCATCCCTACGATGTCCTCATCGCTCACATTGTCGAGGTACTTCACGAGCGCGCGGAGGCTGTTCCCGTGCGCGGCGATGATGACGCGCTTGCCCGATCTGATCGCCGGGGCGATGCTCTCGCGCCAGTACGGCAGGAACCGCTCGACCGTGTCCTTGAGACACTCGGTGAGCGGGAGTTCGTCCTTCGAGAGACCCGCGTAGCGGGGGTCCTTGCCGGGGAAACGCTCATCGTCGGGCTCGAGCGCGGGGGGCGCGGTCGCGTAGGCGCGCCTCCAGATAAGCACCTGCTCGTCGCCGTACTTGGCGGCCGTCTCGGCCTTGTTCAGCCCCTGCAGGGCCCCGTAGTGCCGCTCGTTGAGACGCCAGTTCCGCTCGACCGGAATCCACATCAGGTCCATCTCGTCGAGCGTGATCCAGAGCGTCCGGATCGCGCGCTTCAGCACCGACGTGAACGCCATGTCGAACGTGAAGCCGTTCTCGCGCAGGACCTTGCCGGCCGCGTGCGCCTCGCCGATGCCCTTCTCGGAAAGGTCCACATCGGTCCAGCCCGTGAACCGATTCTCCATGTTCCAAACGCTCTCGCCATGACGCAGCAGCACAACCTTGTACATCGCTCGCGCTCCCTTGCCCGTAGTCTCGAAGCCCCCCGCGCGGCAAGGTAGCCGATACGGCCGTCGCGCGCAACCGTGAGCGCCGGGCGGCTGCGCCTCCGCCGGAGCCGCCACGATCCCCGTCAGGTCTCCTCGACCCCGCTCCAGCCACGGGACGGCCTCCGGGCGCACTTTCGCGCCTCGCAAGTCCGCGCCGCGAACCGCGACTCCGTCCAGCCGCGCGTCACGGAGGTCCGCCTGCCTCAGAGAGACCCACTTCAGGTTCGCGCCCCTCAGATCCGTCCCGGACATCCGCGCCGCGTCCAGGTTCGCCTCCACGAGCATCGAGCCCACGAGGCGCGCCCCGCGAAGGTTCGCACCGCGCAGGTCGGCCCTCCACCCGTGCAGCCCGCGCAGATCGGCCTCGCGCAGGTCGGCCCCCGCGAGATGCGCGCCGTCGAAGTCCGCGGACTTGAGAACCGCGCCGCGGAAGCACGCGCCGTTCGCCCGACAGCGCTTCCCGACCGCGTAGGAGAGGTCCACGCCCTCGAGGTTGGCTTTGCGGAGGTCCGCCTGCGAGAGATCGACGCAGGCGAGGTAGGCGCCCACGAACGTCGTTTCGCGCAGGTCCGCCTCCGTCAGAACGGCCGCCGCGCGCTCGGGCCCCCCTGCGTCTTGCCCCGGCGGCCAGGAGCCCCACACAACGCGCGCAAGGTCGCAACCGCGGAGATCCGCTCCGTGCAGGTCGAGCGCGGCGTCGTTCGCGTCCGGCCGAGGCAGCCGCACGAGAGCCGACTGGACGGCGACGTCCAGAGGGTCGGGGTCCGGCTCGAAGTCCTCGGGCGGCGGGTCGTGCGGCCCGAGGCGGCGCGCGAGGACCTGAACGACCGTCGCCCAGGCTTCGGGATGCAGCCCGGCGAGATCGACCATGTCGGACGCCGCTCCGAGGGCCGTGGGCCCATCCGCCGATCGGAGGCGCGCGGCGATGCGGTCGAACACGCGGATCCAGGGGGTGTCCGCGTCGTCGTCGGCTTCGTCCTCGCGCCCACACGCGCGGGTCCCCGTCCCGCCGCCCGAAGCGGCGGGCGCTCTCACCCTGAGGCAGGGCTCGTGGAAGGGCGCGTCCTCCATCGCTCTCGCCTCTCAGCCGTCCTCCCGCCTTTCGCCCGAGGCGGCGGCCATCCTCCGAGGACAGGTCGAGCGCCCGCGAGGGCGAACAACGGGACTCGGAGGCGAATGGATGGCGTGAACGAGGTGACGGACCGGTGCTCTTCACGGGGCTTGCGTGCGCGTGGATCCTGCAGGTTGGCGACGCGGAGGAACTGCCGCTGCTCGGCGAGGGCGCCGGGGCCCTCGTCGGATGGAAGTTCTCCCCCGGTCCGGAGTTCCCGGGGGCCGCCGGCGAGATGGCGACGGCGGAGGACGGCAGCCTGCGCCTCCAGTACGACTTCGCTGGCGGCGGAGCCTACGTCGAGGCCCGTCGCGCCATCGACCCGCCCGTCGCCCTGCGCGGGTTCCGCATGCGCGCCAGGATCCCCGCCGAGGCGATGCTGGTTGTGCGGGTGCGCGACGCCACCGGGCAGGAGTTCCAGAAGAGCGCGAACTGGGGCCATGCGGACTGGCAGGAGATCGAGGTCCGTCTCGGCGGCTGGGCCGTGAACTGGGGCGGAGCGGCCGACGGGGTCGTGCATCAGCCCATCACCGGGCTCTCGGTCATCGCCGATCGCGTCGGCCTGGTCGACGTCACGGGCGAGTACCTGGTCCGAGACATCGTGGGTCTGCCGGGCTCGGCCGACGCCACGCACCCCGCTCACACCGGCGCCTACACGGTCACCGACTTCGCAAGCGGCGCCGAGTTCGCCCGCACCGGACCGTGCTCGCTCGACGCCGGGCGCTGGGAGGCCGACTTCACGAACGCCGACCTCGTTGCCCTGCATCACTCCATCTCGCTCCTCGGCCAGCCAAGCGAACTTGAACTCACCCTCGACGACGCCCCGGCCGGGCTCACGCTGAAGCTCGAACTCGGCTCCCACTTCCAGACCTTCGGCCGCACCCTCGGGACGACCGCGGGCGGGCCGCAGACCTTCCGGTTCCCGCTCCCGCCGGGTGAGGGCTGGACCTACTGGGGCGGCGAGAACGACGGCGTCGCGCGTCCGCCGCTGCGGGTCACGACCCTCGTCGCCGAGCGTGGCGAGGCCCCCGCCGAGCCGAGCGTCATCGACCTCGGCGAACTCCGGTGCGTGACGACGGCCCCGTCCGACGAGGCCGTGACGCTGATGGCGCGCGTCACCGACACGGGCGAGGCCGGGGACACACGCACCCTCCGCGTCGAGTGCGACGCCTGGAACCTCCTGCCGGACGGCCTCGAGGGGCAGGCTCACATGACGCTTCGCGACTGGCAGGGCGACGCCGTGACCGAGACCAGCGTCCCCTGGACGGTCGCGGGCGGCGGGTCGCGCCAGACGATCGGGGCGGCCTTTGAGGCGCCGGCGGCGCTCCGATACGTCGAGGCGGAGGTGCGGTTCGAGGCCGAGGGGCAACGCACCGCCAGCGTCACCGCAAGCTTCGTCGCGCCGGCGGAAGAGCCCGGGGACCCGTCCCTGAAGCCCGACTCGCCTTGGGGCATGGGCACCTACCTCTACCGCTTCCCCGCAAACGACTATGGCTACGACCTCATGGAACGGCAGGCCGCGCTCGCGCAGGCCGCCGGGGTCAAGTGGACCCGCGAGGAGTTCCAGTGGCGCCGGATCGAGCCGCGTCAGGGGGAGTTCGACTTCAGCTTCTACGACCGGATGGTCGACATCGCCGGGAGCCACGGCATCAGCGTCTACGGACTCCTCGCCTACTGGTCGGGCTGGACAGAACCGTACACGGAGACGGGGATCGACGACTTCTGCGCCTGGGCGCGCGTGGTGGTCCGGCGCTACAAGGACCGGATCAAGCACTGGGAGGTCTACAACGAGCCGAACATCTTCTTCTGGTCGGGGCCGAGGGAACTCTACCCGGTCCTCCTCGAGCGCTGCTATGCCGCGATCAAGGAGGAGGACCCCGAGGCCCGGGTTCTCGGGTGCTCGACCGCCGGGATCGACCACGGCTTCATCCGCATGTGCGTGGACGCCGGAGCGCCCTTCGACATCCTGACCATCCATCCGTACCGTCCGTGGCTCGACGAGGCCAGCTTCATGGAGGAACTCAGAGGCGCGTCGGAAGTCGCGGGCGGGAGGTCGGTGTGGATCACCGAGATGGGCTGGCCGACCTACATCGGGGCGACGACGGAGCGCGAGCAGGCCGAACTCATCGCGCGGACCTACCTCTCGGCGGTTGCCTCGGGCGCCTGCGGGAACATCTGCTGGTACAACTTCCGAAACGACGGCAACGACCCGCACTACAATGAACACAACTTCGGCGTCCTGCGAAACGACCTCTCGCCCAAGCCCGCCTACCGTGCGCTCCGGACCGTCTGCACCACGTTCGGGAGCGGCAAGCCGAGGCCGGCCCAGCGCCTCTCCGACCGTGTCCACGGCGTGCTTGGCGACGGTTCCCTTGCGCTCTGGACGCGGAAGGGCCCGGCCGATGTGGTGGTGCGCGTCATGACCGAGGCGAAGCTCACGAACCTCATGGGCGACGTCCTCGAGACCTGGGACGCCGGCGACCACACCGTGCGGCTGACCGGCCCTTCACCGGTGTTCGTGCGCGGGGGCGCGGCCGACGTCGTCTCGTGCGAGTTGGTCGAGGGCGATGAACCGGAGGCGGGGTTGTTGGTCTTCTAGTACCGGGGCGGCGCGGCGGAGCGCGTGCGCCCGAGGGAAGTGGCGACCATGCCCGAGGCACGGCTGACAGACCGCGCGTACTTTCGGCTCAAGAACTGCCGGGCGCACCTGAGCGTCCCGAACCGGACGATCCGAGTGATCCGCCCGGATTTCACGCAGGTGCTGTACCGCTTCGGGGCCGACTGGAGCTTCCGCCGGCTCACCTTCCGCAACATGACGCCCGGCTACAAGTGCTCCTTCGACCGCATCACGGGGACGGAGAAGCGCGGCCACACGATCACGGCGGCCGGCTCCATCGATCCGGCGCACCGGGAGGACCTGGCGCTCCTCGGACGCGACGTGCGTTGGCCCGAGTCCGCGGACGGCCGGATCGTCGCGATGTACCAGGACGGGCAGCGGAGCGAGGGCGCGGAACTCTGGGCGCCCTTCGAGAGCGGGCACATCTACGGGGACGTCTCCGCGAAGGTCAGCGAGCGCGAGACGCCGGCGAACATCGCGATCGTGCGCTTCGAGGGCCGCAAGATGCGCTTCACTGGCATCGTCCTGCTCGCGAGCGACTGGGCGAGCGTGGGCACGATCTTCTTCCAGGTCCGCAGCCCCTTCGACCGGACCCCGTACAGCGACATCGGCCCGGCCGTGATCGAGCCCGAGGGCGATCTCCACTGGACCTACTTCGACCCCGCACGGAGCGAGTACGTGAAGTGCAAGAGCGGGCACGAGTGGCGCGAGCTGAGCGGGGCGGGCGTAGGGTAGCCATTGCATCGGACCCGGCTCCACGTGCGAGACGCTGGTACCCTCTCCCCGCGCGAAGCGTCTGCGGGGAGAGGGGAGGGAGAGGGGCACCTCGGCATTGGGCTCAGTACCCATGGAACGTCGTCCCGCAGTCGCACGCCGTACGGAGAGACCGAATGGGGTGTCGCGAGGAACGAGCGACGGGGGCCCCATCCGGCCTGTGCCCGTGGAACAACGGCTGGCGTTCGTACGAGGTCGGCGGAGCGGCCGAATGGAAGGGGCCCGCGACGAAGGAGCGGGAAGGGTTCCATCCGGCTCAGTACCCATGGACGTCGGCCCCGCCTTCGCACGAGTGACGGAGCAGGAAGGGGCGAAGTGAGATGCGAGCTGCGGTCTTTACCTGCCGGTACCGCACGCCCTCGGTGGTTCTCATCGCCGTCGCGTGCTGCCTCCCGATTTTCGGGTGTCGGCACTCAACTGGCGTCGGCGCGACCTCGGGCGGACCGCCCGAGGTCGCTGCACGCGGCGGCCCGGATGTGGAGCCAATACTCGTTCGGCTCGAGTCGGCCCAAGAGTCCGATTGGGAGCCTGCCCTCAACGAAGTGCGCAACCTGGGGCGCGCAGCCGTGGCCCCGCTCGTGGAGGGACTCAAGTCCGCCAACACTACCAGGCGGTGCGCGTGCCTCATGGCGTTGGGGGGCCTTGGGCGTGACGCCATCGAGGCCCGCGACGCGATGGCCGCGCTTCTCGACGCGGAGCCCGACGTCTCGAGCAAGGCCGCGCTCGCCCTCGCCCACACCGGAGACGCGCGCGGCCTCGCCATCCTGGGCCAACTGCTGGCATCGGAGGACGAGCGCACTCTCATCGGCGCCCTCGATGCGGTCACCCAACTCGGACACGCCGCGGGTCCCGTTCGAGCCCAAGTGACGGACCTGCTCGCAAGCCCGAGTGTCGACGTCCGGCGCTGGGCCGCCTGCGCCCTCGGCGCCATCGGCGATGGGGACGCCACTGGCGATCTGGAGCCCCTCCTTGCGGACCCGTCATCGAGAGTTCGCGCCCAGGCCGCCGAGGCGCTGGTCGCCCTCGGAGACGACGATGCCCAGGTCCGCGCTGTGCTCCAGGCGACGGCGACAGACCCGTCTGAGCACGTGCAGACCGTGTCCGCGTCGGCACGGGCAAGGCTCGGCGACTCCAGCGCGGTCGGGGACCTTCGGCGCCTGCTCGGGTCCGATAGCTGGGAGGTACGGGAGGCCGCAGCGGGAGGCCTGATCCCCCTATGGGGTGACGCAGCCGGGGCCACGGACGAACTCGTCAGATGCCTCGACGATCCACAGCGCGACGTGCGCCGAGCGTCGGCTCGCACTCTGAGCGCCATAGCGTCACCGGAGCTTCGCGACCGTCTGGAGGCTCCGCTCTCCGCGTGCGGGGACGACGGCGATCCGTATCTCTCGCTCTGGGCGGCCTCCGCCCTGGCGAAGTGCGGCGTTCGCTCCTTGTCGGGCCCTCTGCTCGACCTTGTCGACGACGTCGATCCCGAGATCCAGGGCTATGCGCTTGCGGGGCTGCGCTACTGCGGCGTGGCCGACGAGAGTGCGCGCGAGCGCTTGCGGCCTCTGCTGACCGGGGATGACGAGCACCTCCGGTGGCTTGCGGCGATGGCCCTCGCGCACATGGGAGACACGTCCGTGGCTCCACTACTACGCGAGGCCATCGCCCGACCGGAGGACGACATCCGCCTGCGGGCGGCGGAGGCGCTCCTCGCGCTCGGCGAGCCAGGGGCGGACACCGTCCTGACCGAACTGAAGGGCAGCACGGACAGGCGGGTGCGAGACGAGGCAACGCGCATCCTCGGCCAGTGGCGCATCCCAGCGTCCGCGGACTGAGATCGAGGGGCGGCCTGGGCTGTCGCTCCTCCGTCGCGGTCCCTGGTTCAACGGGGCTCACAGCAGGCATCCGGCCTCTCGTTACGTCGTGCGCGTGCGGAACGTTGTTCCACGGGTACGGGCCGGATGGAACCCGTTCCCGCTCCTCCGTCGCGGGCCCCTTCCATTCGGCCTCTCCATCACTCGCCCGCCACACCCCCTCGCAGGAATCCGCGGCCCCTTCCGCGCATACCGTCGCGGGGACGTGACCGACGGGAGGCGCGCCGCTGGCCGCTGCCGAGGAAGTTCGCAAGGATGCCGAGAGAGCGGGGCTCCAGGCCCGCACCGTTGTCGTGGGCCTCGTGCTGGCCGGGGCCGTTGCCGCGGGCGGTGCGTTCTCCGCGCTCGTGAACTACGACCTCGTAGGGCTCGGGCATCTGCCGCGCGTCGCCGTCTTCTGCGTCGTGGCGCTCCTGGTGGTGAACGTCGTCTGCCAACTGGTGGCGCGCAAGAGGCCCTTCAGCGCCCGCCAGCTCCTCTTCGTCTACATCGCCATCCTCGTCATCGCGGGCTTCCCGGGCCAGCGGCTCGTGACGTACCTCTACTTCGGGATGATCGGGCCCCAGTACCATGCTCTCGGGCAAGGCAACGAGTTCGCGACCGAGGTGCTCCCCCACATCAAGCCCTGGATGGTCCCATCGCTCGATGGCGAGGACCCGGTCATCGCCCACGCCTTCCACGGGCTTCCCGATGGCGCCCCCGTCCCGTGGCGCGCCTGGGTGCGGCCGCTCCTCGCCTGGACGCCCTTCTTCGCGGCCCTCTTCGCTCTGCAGCTCTGCGTCGCGATGCTCTTCCGCCGCCGTTGGGACGAGGAGCGCCTCACGTACCCTCTCGCGCAGGTGCCGGTGGAACTCACCCGGTACGACTCCCCGAGCGATCTCGCGCCCTCGCTCTTCCGGAACAGGCTCTTCTGGGCGGCGTTCGCGATCCCCGTGGCCATCTACACCAAGAACGCGCTCAGCTTCTACTACCCGGAGATCCGCCCCATCAACCTGACCCCGAACCTGGGCGTGGTGTTCGGGACGCCCCCCTGGACCCACTTCGACTACTTCCCAATCCAGATGTACTTCGAGATGATGGGCGCGACGTATCTCGTGCCGACCGCCACGGCCTTCAGCCTGTGGTTTTTCTGGATCCTCCGGCGCGGTCTCTTCGTGGTGCGCGACCAGGCCGGCCTTCTCAACCACGAGCAGTACGCCCTCGGGATGGGCATCGGAGCCTACCTGATCCTCGCCGCGCTCTACGTCTGGGGCGCGCGGAAGACCCTCGCCCGAGCGTTCCGCGCGCACGCCGCGGAGGATGACGAGCCCGGCGCCGAGCCCGCCGCGCCCCGATGGGCGCTGGTTGGGGCCGGCGTCTCGGTCGCCGTACTCGTGGGCTGGGGCGTGAAGGCCGGCGCGACCCCGCTCACGGTGCTCGCGCTCGTCCTTCTCTGGCTCGCGGCGCTGATCGTGCTCTCACGGCTTGTCGCCGAATCGGGGATGTTCTGCGTGTGGGCCCCGATGTCGCCGTTCGAGGCCGAGGTCGTGAAGTCGTGGCCCTCGAAGCTCACGCCCCAATGCACGACGGCGCTCTGCTACATGGGCTTCAACATGTCGGACACCGCCTCCGCGAGCCTCGCGAACTTCCTGCAGGCGTTCAAGGTCGGCGACCTTGGCCGGCTGCGCGCCCCGTCCGCGCTGTGGCTCATGATCGGCGCGATGGTCGTGGCCTACTTCGCCTGCCATCCACCCTCCCTCCACGCCATCTACTCGCATGGGGTCTACGATCTCGGCTGGTGGTGCAAGACCGCGCCGATCGCGCTGCCGAACAACGTGCACAACCTCACGACGGGCATGACGCCCCACAACTGGCGCGAAGGCTTCTCGCCGATGGTGTGGGGTGCGCTATGGGCCGCGGCGTTCCACATCGTGCGGATCGTCTGGCGCCAGTCGCCCCTGCAGGCCCTCGCCTACGCGGCGACCCTCGGGCCGAACTGGATGATGGACCGCTACGGCTTCTCCATCTTCCTCGGATGGGCCGTCAAGGCTTCGGTGCTTCGGTTCGGAAGCGTGTCCCTCTACAGCCGGATGCGGCCGTTCGCGATGGGCCTCATCGTCGGGAACGCTTGCGTCTTGCTGTTCTGGACGATCTACCATTACTTCCGACCGATCGACGGGGTGCTTGTGACCGAGTAGGGCGCGACCGGCAGGTCGCCCGAAACGCAGGGCGCGACCGGCAGGTCGCCCGAAACGCAGGCCGCGACCGGCAGGTCGCCCGCGTCGGTTCGGTACGCTTGGAGGTGCACGACGCAATGGCCATTCCCGGCATTGTCGAGGAGAACGCGACGCTCGAGACTCTCGCCGAAGGGTTTGTCTTCACCGAGGGTCCCGTGTGGCTCAAGGACGAGCGCGCTCTCCTCTTCTCCGACATCCCCGAGGACCGCATCTACCGTTGGAGCGAGGCCGACGGTCTCAGTGTTTTCCGCGAGCCGAGTGGGCTCTCCAACGGGAACACCCTCGACCGCGAGGGCCGTCTGCTCACCTGCGAGCACGGGAACCGCAGGGTCTCCCGCACGGAGGCCGACGGCACGGTCGTGACCCTCGCGGACCGCTACCAGGGCAAGCGCCTGAACAGCCCCAACGACATCGTTGTGAAGTCCGATGGCTCCATCTACTTCACCGATCCGCCCTACGGCCTTGGCGGTCGGCACGGCAAGCCCGGTGAGAAGGAACTCGACTACCAGGGCGTCTTTCGGCTCTCCGCGGACGGCGAGACGCTCACCCTTCTGACGTTCCAGTTCCACCGCCCGAACGGTCTCGCGTTCAGCCCCGATGAGTCCATCCTCTACATCAACGACTCGCGCGGCGGCTTCATCCGCGCTTTCGGTGTGGAGCCGGACGGCGCCCTCGGCGGGGCGTGGCTCTTCGCGGAACTCCTCGGCGAGGAGCCTGGCGGGCCGGACGGGATGAAAGTCGATACACAGGGCAACGTGTACTGCACCGGCCCCGGCGGCGTCTGGGTCTTCAACGCGATGGCCGAGAAGCTCGGCCGCATCGACACGCCCATCCCACCCGCGAACCTCGCCTGGGGCGACGACGACTGGTGCACCCTCTACATGACCGCGCGCGAGTCGCTCTACCGCATCCGCATGCTCGTTCCCGGCATCCCGGTGGGGTAGGGGCGACGGCGGCCTGATGAGCCTTTCACAAGTGGTGTACGGAGGGGCCGCATTGGGGCGACCGCCGAAGGCGGTGGGCCCCAAACCGGCCCGTCGCCGCCACGCACATCCCGCACGTGGAGCCGGAGGCGCGCCGCTCCATGCAATGGGCCGGTCGGGGTTTCACGTCCCGCTCCTCCGCTGATATCGCCAACGCGACTGGCCGCCTCGGCATGACCGAGAGGGAACGACGGCCGCGGCTACATCTCCTCCCGTTCGAACGAGAGCCCCTCGAACCGCGCGGTCCCGCCGACAAGCAAGAGCCCAAGAACGCCCTCGCGGTCGTTGTTGGTGTCCGACACGTAGGCGGCCATGGACTCGGAGAGGACGGTGGTGCCATCGGCAGAGAGCAGCCGCACGGCGACACGGTCCGTCATGACGCGACCTTCGAGGATGTACGTCTCGCCAGGCTTCCACGCGCAGGCGGCATCCTCCCAGAGAGGGGCCGTGCGCGAGAGATCTCGTAGCGTGAGCTTGCCCGGGCTGAGCACGCACACGAAGCCCTTCGCGCGGTCGGGCGCGACCTGGAATCCCAGCCCCGCCCGCTCCGTGCCCTCGGCGACCGTCACCGTGCAGCGCCAGACGCCACGCGAGCCCGCGACGCCTGAGTTCAGCGCCCACGCCTCCTCGGCGCCGGCCTCGCCCTCGAGACTCGACTCGGCGGCGTCGGTCCACGCCCAGCTTCCCGCCGAGGCGCTCCAGCCGGGCCCGAGGTCAGATCCCGATCCTGCGGACGCCCCGCCCGCCTCACCCGCGAAGCCCCAGAAGTCGGCCGATCCAAGCCATGTGTGGAAGCAGAGGCGCCCAACCTTGCCCGCGTCCTCCTCGGCGACCTTCGTCCACGGGCTCTCGGTGATGAGAGTCGTGCCGTCCGCCTGATAGAGGCTCACCTTGGCCTCGCCGGGGCGCGTCTCGGCACGGATCACCAGATCCTCGTTGTAGTGCCACTTTCCTTGCTCACTCGTCCAGAGTTCCTGGCCGACCTGGCCGGGACCACCGTTCCGGTAGAGCATCAGCCCACCGTTCCCGAACGTCCCGCCGAGCCAGCAGGTGAAGCCGCCCTGGCCGGCCTCATCGGACTGGATGATGAGCCCCGCCCCGCCCGCGCCCTCGGCGACGCGCACGCACGACTGCCACACGCGGTGCGCGCCCGTCTCGGTGCGGAGGATCGCCCACGCGCGCTCCGTGGCCGCGAACTGCCGGATGCGGTTGCGCTCCGGGCTCGTCCAGCGCCAGTCGCCCGTGCCGACGATAGCCCACTCGGAGTCTGGTCCCTGGTAGAGGCGCATCTTGTTCGGGGCGTTGTCAGTCATCTCGGCAAGAGGCGTCTCGGAGTGCTCCGCTCCCCAGAAACGCGCGATGGCGTTCTCGGTGTACACACCGAGACAGCCCGAAGCGCTCGCCCCCGGCGTCTCGACCCAGTCGCTCTGCGAGAGGAGCGTCTTGCCGTCGGAGGCGAGCAACTGCACGCGCACCCGGCCGGCCTCGGCGACGCCCTCCAGGATGTACGCGTGATAGGGCGCGCAGGGGGCCCAGAGGTCGGACCAGAGCACCTCGCCCTCCGCGCTCTTCAGCGAGAAGCCCCGCTCTCCGGGTGCGCCGAGTTCGCACCGGAAGCCTGTCGAGAGATCCTCCGAGGCCGCGAACCAGAGCCCGCAGGCCTGAGCGCCCACCGACGGCTGGACAATGCAGCGCCACGCGCCGCCGTCGGCCTGGGCGGCAGGGAGGACGGCGGAGGCCGTGCCTTCGCGCGACCGCTGGTGCAGCATGGTGATGACATCGCGCGTGCGGGCCCAGTCGCCGGACACCGCGGACCAGCCCTCGGGGAGATCCGCGCCCACCGCGCCGCCGAGAACCATCGTGACGAGCGCCAGAGCAGCCATGTGCGGGTTCCTTTCCACTCGCCGCGGCCTACTTCGGGTCGTAGGACGGGACCTTCATCAGCTCGCCGTCTCGGAGAGCCGACTCGTGCGCCACGATGCCCGGCGCCGTATCCGCCAGCGCGTCGTACACGCTCACCTCGGGCTCGCGGTCCTGCAGGAGAGCGAGGATGAACTCGTGCGTGATGAACGCGTGCGAATTCCCATGACCCGTCGAAATGCGCATGGGCTCGGGCAGGAGGTGCAGGAAGTCCGGGTACGCCGTCAGGTCGGGCTCGCCCTCTCGCTTCACCACGAACGGCTGCCCCGCCCAACCAGGCATGAACGCCGCCGCCGTCGCCCCGAACCACTGGGCGCGCTCGCCGTGCGCGTTGAGCACGCTGGAGCGGTTGCAGCGGGTGATGTTCCCGCGGTCGGTGCGCAGGATCGCCACGGCGCCGTCGAATGGGTTGTTGTACTGGTTGTCGATCCGTTCGGGGTCGATCGCCGGATCGAAACGCGTCCCCATGCACGCGACCTCCGTGTAGCGTTCACCGGTCACCCCGACCGTGAAGTCGGTGCAGTGAGTCGGGTAGTGCATGGGCGGGTAGCTGTGGCGCCAGGTCTTCTCTCCGTTGTAGTACCAGAGGTTCTGGCGCTCCTGGCTTCCGGGCCGCGCGGGGTGGTAATACTCCTGCTCGCAGTAGAGGATCTCCCCGAAGAGGCCGTCCCGGTAGAGCTGCCGCATGAGGATCGCTTCGGGCCGGTAGTGGCTCGTCTCCGCCATCATGTAGCGGACGTTGTTCCGGACCTTCGCCGCGAGCAACCTATCGCAATCCTCGAGCGAGGTCGCCGCCGGCACCGCGCTCATGCAGTGCTTGCCCGTGTCCATGACGGCGACGCAGTGCCGCACATGATCCGGCGCGCCGGTGAAGACCGCGACCGCGTCGAGCGTGTCGTCGAGGATGAGTTCCTCGAGCGAGTTGTAGGCCTTCTCGCACGCGTAGACGTTCCGGAGGTGCTCGCGCCGATCTTCGCGCAGATCGCTCACCGCCGCGACCGTGCAGTTCGGATCGAGATGCCACTGGAACGCCGCCCCGAAGCCCCCTCCAACG
>CAZCER010000032.1:0-15550 GCA_964497385.1 uncultured Armatimonadia bacterium
TCCTCGGGATGCATGTGCTCTTGGGCGAGCGCGCGCTCGAGGAGGTCGTCGATCCCGGTGGTGATCACCGTGGGGAAGAAGCCCTCCTGCACGAGGCGAGCCAGCCGAAGGTGGCCTTCGGACGGTTCCACGTCGCGGAAGTGCGGCGCCACCCAGTGGTGCGCGGTCGCCATGTCCGGGTCGGTGGCGTCCGCGGACACGATCCCGGACGCGTCGGCGCTTCCCAGGCGCTCGGCGTAGTCGGCCAACGCTTGGCCGATCCGCTCTTGATTGCTCAGGCGATCGGGACGGAGGGGAATGCCCGATCCGAGCACCAGCACCAGGCGGCCCATCGCGTTGCGATGGCGCTTCAGGAGTTCCGACAGTTCCTGCATCATCAGACATGCACCATGGTCTCTCGCGCGCCCCAAAACGGCGAAGGCGTTCGGCCGCGCTGAGCGCCAGCGGGCCGACCGCCTTCCTCATCTCGTACTTTGCGTACGCAACCTACGTTGGGGCCGCGGGTTCTCCTCTGTCTCAGCGCGCCTTGGCCCCGCGACGCGTCTCCGGCCCTAGCCCTCCGCCGGAGCCGACGAACCGAAGACGACGCGGCGGAGGCTCTCCACCCGGTAGACGTCCGTAAGCTCGCTCCGTGCGCCCAATTCACGCTCCGGGATGGCGTCGACGACATCCATCCCAAGCAGAACCTGGCCGAAATTCGCGTACGCCCCGTTGAGGTGCGCGCAGCCCTCCGCGGCGCGCTTCACGATGAAGAACTGGCTCGTGCCGCTGTCCATCTCCCGCGTGCGCGCGAGCCCGACGGCGCCGCGATCGAAGGGAACGCCCGAATCCTCGAACGCGATCGCGTCCCACTTCGGCTTCCCGACCAGCGTCTGGTCCCCGCCCTGCACGCACAGCGCGTCCGAACGGTGCAGCCAGCCGCCGTCGTGGTAGCCCGCGTCGATCTGCGCGAGGAAGTGCTCGACGGTCCGGGGCGACGCGTCCGCGTACAGCTCCAAGACGACGCGGCGGCCGCCGGACAGCTCGATTACGACTCCCGGATTGCCGGGATTTGCGGGCGCGGTCTCGAGGGCCGCGACGTCGATCGTCTCCAACACGGTCGATTCCTCTCCCTGCGGCGGCGTCGCCTCAGGCGTCGATTCGGCCAGAGCCGCGACGTCGTCGCGGGTCGCCTCACGGGCGCTCTCGATGATCCAGCCGGGCGCCATGGCGTCGACCACGGGCATGCCGAGCACCACGCGCGCGAAGACGCAGTAATGCCCGTCAAGGTGCTCCGCGTCCTCGCGGACGATGTAGAACTGCGCCGAGGCCGAGTTCGGGTCATCGCCCACCCGGGCCATGCCGACGGCGCCTCGCGTGTTCCGCTCATCGGTCAGTTCGCGCGCGATCTGCCACGGCGGCCCGCCCGTGCCGTCGCCGTTCAGGCTCCCGCCCTGTACGACCCAGTCCTCCACGCGGTGAAACGCGAGCCCGTCGTAGTAGCGGTCGCGCACCAGCCGCAGGAAGTTGTCGACCGTGTCGGGCGCCTTGGCCGGGTACAGCTCCAGAGCGACGCTCCCGTGGGCGCCGAGGTCGAGCACCACGAACGGGCCCTCGCCGACAACGGCCTCCGGCTCAGCCCCGGCCGCGTCGCCCCGGGCCGCCGCAAAGCCCGGCAGCGCAAGGGCCGCCGCTAGCAACCAAGCGGACCGCACGGCCTACTCCTCCTCCTGGAACCGAACCATTCGGATCGTCTCGATGGCCGCGCTCTCGTCTTCCGGCGTCCCCCGCGCCCCCAACGCGCGCGCCGGCATCTCCAGCACGACGTCCATGCCCTGGAGCGTCCGCCCGAAGTTGCAGTACTGGGCGTCCAGATGCTCCGAGCGCCTCTTGCAGATGAAGTACTGGCTGTTCCCGCTGTCGGGGTCCTCGGTGCGCGCAAGGCCCAGCGAACCGGCTTCGAACGGCAGGCCCGTGAGTTCCCGCTTCACGTTCGGCCACGGCTGCTTCCCGACGAGACTCCCATCGCCGCCCTGGATGCACATGTCGTCGGAACGATGGAAGAAGGTGCCGTCGTGGTAGCCCTCCTCGACCTGCTTGATGAAGCTGGTGACGGTCTCGGGCGCCTTGTCGGGGAACAACTCGACGACGATCTCCCGTCCGCCTTTCAGCGTGATCACGACGCCGGGATGGCCCGGATCCAGCGGCTCCTGGTCGAGGTCGGCCGGATCGCGAAACCCCCACGTCGACGGGCTGCTCGCGGGCTCGGACGCGCTCTCCGCCGCCGCGCTCTCCCCCGATTCCGGCGTCACGGCCCCTCCGCGAGCCTTCTGGCCGGCCAGGTTGCGGCTCTGCCGCGCGATGTCGCGGTCGAGGCCCTGGCCCTCCTTCGGGGCGTACGGCGGCCTCATCAGGTCCTCGTTCGCGGTGGCCTGCTCCGACGTGCCCGCCCTGTTCTGACATCCGGTCACGGCGATCAGGGCGGCCACCGACAGGACCACGGCAACCGTGGCAAGCGCAACGGCAAGCGGACGTTGGGCCGACGATGACAGTCTCTTCATGATGGCGATTTCCTCCCTGCATGTGTCGTCGGGGACGGACGGAGCCCAAGGCTCGCGCCCCCAGCGTGAAGTGACCTCCGAGCACCGTGTCCAATACGCACGGCGCGCCGACTAGCTCGTGAAGCGGAAGTACAGCACGTCGCCGTCGCGCATGACGTAATCGCGTCCCTCAAGCCTTAGGTGGCCGCCCGACTTCGCCGCGTTCCAGGAGCCGGCCGCGATGAGGTCCTCGTACGAGATCACCTCGGCCCGCTGGAATCCATGCTGGATGTCCGAGTGGATCTTGCCGGACGCCTCCCAAGCCGATGTGCCCTGCCGGATGGAGATGGCGCGCGACTCCTTGGGCCCCGCCGTGTAGAAGGTGACCAGATCGAGGGTCTCGTAACACAGACGGACCACGCGATCGGCCGCCAAGGCCTCCAATCCTTCCGCCTCCATGAAGACGCCGCGCTCCTCCGGGTCCAGTTCGAGGAGTTCGCCCTCGAGCGCGGCGTCGAAGCAGATGCCGCCGAATCCGCGTTCGCCGATCCCCCGCAGGACCTCGGCGTCCATCGCGCGGCGCGATTGCGGCCGGTTGAACACCGCCGCCGCCGGGCGCTCACTCAGAAACTGGAACCCCGCGAACTCCGGGATGAGAGCCTTGGCCTCCTCGGAGTCGCGCAACGGCTCTCCGCGATCGAGGACCTGGCGCAGCACCTCGAGCCGGCTCCGCTCCCGCTCGTACTGCTTACGCCCGAGTCGGATCTCCTTTTCGACGCGCTCCACCCGCTTCTCGACCGAGACGAGATCGGAGATCACCAGTTCGCCGAGGACGTAGTCGAGGCTCCGAAGCGCCTCCTCGGCCGACTCCACGTGCGCCCCGCCCGTCACGACGACGAACGCGTCCGCGTCGCGGATCCACTTCACGAAGTCCTCGGACTGCCCGCGCCCCTCCTCCACCATGGCCACCATGTCCACGAAGGTGACCTCCGGCGGAGTGCGCTTCACCGAGGACTCCATCTCCACGAGTCGGTCCAGGCGAGCGTCCGGGACGTGCACGACGCCAAGTCGAGGCGTCAGGTCCCCCATCGGAACCTGGACGCCCGTCACCGCGGTGAAGAGCGAGGTCTTGCCCGATTGTCTCTGTCCGATGATGCCGATCCGCAAGTAGACTGCTTCCTCTTCGATCGCCGCCCCGTACGCGCATGGCGCCCCGAGCGCAGTTTACCACTCGGGGCGCCGTGACTCCATGCGCCGAACCGTCAACCCGGCTAGAAGCCGCCCCCGGGGGGCCCTCCTCCGAAGCCGCCGCCCGGGCCTCCGGGGCCGCCCGCGGCGCCGGAGGCCTCAGCGGCCGCCATCTGCTCGGCGACGCTCTCATCGAGCGTCAGGGTCGCTAGAACGAACTGGCCCTGGTCGTTCATTTCCGCCGTCGCGCTGAAGTACGCGTTCGGGACGACCTCGCCCCACTTCGCCGCCGCCTCGCGCCCGATCGACGCGTCCGCCGGGACTTCGACGGTGACCTCGAGCGGGGCCGCGCCCTCTTCTCCGGCGTCCACCGAGACGGTCAGCGGCTCGAGCGCCGTGACCTCGCCGGCGATGAACGTCCGGCCCTGCCCGCCGCGGAAAGCCATCGTCATGCCGGGGCCGCCCGGAGGGCCGCCGTCCTCACCCGTCGCGGCCGCTTCAACCGGGAGGGGCATGCGGACGCTCTCGGCGCGGATCGCCAGGGGCGCGCCCACAACCTGCACCGCATCGCCCACCGCGATCGTCTCGGCGCCTACGAACTCGTACTTGCTCAGCTTCGTCGCCGCCACGGGATAGAGCGTGATCTCCTGGACTCCGCGCCCGAACATCGCGATCTTCGCCTGGATCGTTCCGCCGGCGATGTCGGCCGTCATGATCTGCCCCGAGACGGGCATGCTCCGCATGCGTCCGCCGGGCCCGCCCGGTCGTCCGCCGCGGCCGCCCGGTTGGGCGCACACGACCGTGCCCGCCACGAGGGCGCCGACGCCAAACGCGAGTACCAACCATCTGACTTGCATTGGGTGTCCTTTCTCCGGCCCCGAGCCTCACGCCCGGGAGACCGCGCCTTGCTCCGCAGCTCCGCATCCTCCAGCCGCGCGGGCGCCTCAACTCCGGGCGGCCGCGTACTCCCGCAACACGCCCGCGACGCGCCGTGCATCGCCCAGAAACAGACCGGCGACCAGGCCGCGCGCGCCTCGCTCCGGCGCCTCCGGCCCCATGGCCGTCCCTCTGCGCTCCCGGCCGATCCCGGGCAGCAATTCCGCGAACTCCGCCGCGACTCCTGGCATCGCGGCGGCCAGCTCCGCCTCGCCCAGCGCCCGAACGCGATCCAGCAGCGCGCCGACCTTGGCCGCCAGATCCGCGTCCGCCGGGTCGGCCCCGGCCCGACGGATGACGCCCTCCACCATCCTGTCGCGCGTCGTGGCGTACCGCGCGTCATCCAGCCGACGCACCGCCATAAGGGCCGCCGCGCCGCGCCCCGCGCCCGCCGCGCCCATCGCCGGGCCGGGGGCTCCGAACGGGTCGGCGTCCGCCTCGCCGCCACCGGCCTTCGGGGCAGCCGCCCGCCCCGACAGAGCCGTGCGAATCTCGGGCAAGCGCGCGTCGAGTTCCTCGTCGGACAGGGCGCGCAGCAGCGCGAGGGCCTCGCTCACCTCCGCCTTACGCGCGTCGTCCGCGTCCTTGCCGGCCAAACGTTCGATGATCTTGTCGCGCTTCTCGGCGTACTCCGGGTCGCTCCACTGGCGCACGGCGAGGAGCGGATCGACGCGCGCGCCGCCTCGCGCTCGGGCCAACTCCGCTTTGCGCGCCGCCGTGAGCGCCTCGGCCTGCTCCGGGGTGATCAGCGCCTCGACGCCGCTCTGAGCCTCTCTCAGGGCCTCCGCGACGGCGCGGCGCGACTCCCGCAGGTCCTCCTGAAGCGCGTCGAGTTGGGCCTTGAGATCGAGGCTAAGGTCCGCGCCTCTCAGCAACTCGGAGCGCGCCGCCGCGAGCGCGTCCTCGGACTGGGCCGCCAGGGCGCCGCGAGCCGCCGCTTCCTTGTCGCGCGCTTCCGCGACCGCCTCGAGCAACGCGGCGGCCCGCAGGGCCTGATCGGCCGTCAGGTCCATCGCGTTGAGCGAGCGGAGGAGTTCGATGTCGGCGAGCAGCGCCTCGGGGGCGTCGACTTCGGGCGGAGAGCCCGGCATCAGCTCGGGTTGCGCCCGAGCGGGAGCGCCGGCGATCAAGCCGACGGCGGCGCAGGAGAGCGCCGCGCAGACAAGCAGCACAGGGGCATAGCGTCGAGTGAACCGCATCGTCATCACCTCACAGGCTTCGTTCCCTGCAGAACTGGACGCGGCGACGGCGCGGATGTTCAGCGTTCGGCGTCCGAGGATGAGGGGAGAACCCTTGCTTGAGAGACGAGCGCGCGGAAGTGGGCGGCGGCCTCGGGGTGCTCCTCGAGGGCGCGCTTTCCTCTCGGCCGCAAGCTCCAACGCTCGTCGGGCAGCCGCCGGAACCAGCACTCGATGCGAGCGCTCGCTTCCAGGACCGAACGCGTGCTGAGGCCGGTCCCCAGCCGGTGCAGGTCCGTAACGCGCAGCGGCCCGTGCCTCTCGAGACAGCAGGCGATGTGGATGGCCGTCTCGCGGTGCGCCCCGACGAGCTTGCGGCGCACGCTGCCGCCGGGGTTGAAGTCGCCCGAGCGCCGGCGCACCTCGCGCAAGACCGCCGAGCGAAGCGCCCCGTTCTTGACGGGGTCGAAGATCGCGACAGGCGCCTCGACCGCGACCCGAGGGGCCGTGCGGGCCCGCGGAGACACGAGCAGCAGCCCGATCTCCAGTCGCCGCAGCAGATAGAGCAGGCCGACGGAGCGCTTGCGCCACTCGGCGATCCGCGGAGGCTTGGGGATGGCGACGTAGACGACGTCCGCGATCTCGCGCCGGCGCGCGGCTTGGGCGAGCACTTCGTGGCCGAGGCGCAGTTTGAGTTCGACGACGAGGAGTTCCTCGCCGCGCACCGCCGCGACGTCGCACTGGCGCACCTCGCCCTGCACGAGGTAGCCTTGGGCCTCCAGGTAGTCGCGAACGGGCCCGTAGAGATCGGTCTCGGCAAGGGCTGGAGCTGGCTTCGAGGGCATGGGCCGGGCCTCCGTGGACTGCGGACGGCCCTCTGTTCCGGTGAGGGGCCAAGGTTCCTGCGCGGCGGGCCGATCGGCTAGGCGAGGCCCGGGTGCTCCCAGGTCTGGGCGCGGAGGAACTTCGACTGCAGACGGTGCACGTAGTCGCGGTCATAGGCGTCGAGCCCGCCCGTCCGCTCGAACTCGCGTTCGGCGGCCTCTTGCTTGCCGAGGCGCTGGCAGAGCTGGGCCGCCATCCACCGGTAGGCGCGGTTCTTGGGGCGCACTTTGGCGGCTTGGGTGATCGCGGCGAGGGCCTCTTTGCCGCGCCCCATCATCTCGTAGCACATCGCAAGCAGGGCCAGGTAGTAGTCGTCGCAAGGCTCGAGCGCGACCGCCACCTCCAGCTCCCTGGCCGCGCCCTCGATGTTCTCGCAATGGACCATCGCGTTCGCCAGACGGAACCGGTGATACGCGACGCGCGGATCCAGCCGCACGCTCTCTCGGAGCGCCTCCAGAGCCTTGGTCACGCGTCCCATCGTGAGCCGCGCCTCGCCCAGGCGAAGCTGGTAGTAGCTCTTCGCGGGGTCGAGCGCCACCGCGGCTTCGAACTCCTCGATCGCCCACGCCGTACGCCCCATCGCCTTCAGGAACTCGGCCATGTGGAGATGCGACTCCGGGTCCTGCGGATTGGAGACGAGGGCGTTCTTGTAGGCCTTGAAGGCTTTCTGGGGCAGCCCGATCGCGAAGTAGCTGTCCGCGAGCCGGCGCCGCGCCTTCGCGCCGTGGTTCAGCCGGATGGCCTCGCGGTAGTCGTGGAGGGCGCGCTCGACGAGCCCCATCTCCGAGAGGGCGTCGCCGCGCCGCAGCCGGAGTTCGGCGCGCTCCTCCGGAGTGAGCGACTCGTCGTCGACGGGCCCGATCTCCTCGAGGCGATCGCGAATCTGCTCCTCGGTGGGCGTCTCGGGGTCGATCACGGGCGCGTCGGAGTCGGCGGCCCGCTCGTCCCGTCCCTCCATGTTGGCGTCGTCACCGATCATGCGCTGTTTGAGCCTCTCACAAGCCGTCGACCTCACGCGCGCGCTGGGAAGGCGCCGGGCGGCGGGTCCGCTCGCTGGGCGGGACGGCCGAACGGGGCGGTCCCGGCTAGGAGTCCTTGGCGCTGTCAATCCAGAGCGTTACCGGCCCGTCGTTCTCCAACCGAACGTGCATGTGCGCCCCGAAGACGCCGCGGGCCGTCGGGACGCCCCGCTCCTCCAGGAGATCGCACACGCGCTCGAACAGCCGGTTGCCCTCCTCGGGGGCGGCCGCTCCCACGAAACTGGGCCGGCGCCCCTTGCGCGTGTCTCCGCACACGGTGAAATTGGGCGTCACCAAGACGGCGCCCGCCGGGTCGAGATCCAGGAGACCGAGGTTCATCTTGCCGTCCGCGTCCTCGAAGACCCGAAGGCCGGCTAGCTTGCGCGCCACGAAGTCCGCGTCCGATTCCGCGTCTCCGTCCGCGACCCCGAGCAAGACCACGAGGCCACGCCCCATTCTAACATGGACCCGGTCGTCGATCTGAAGCTCCGCCCAGTTTGCGCGCTGCACAACCGCCTTCATCGCGAGCTGACCCTCCGAACGCTAATGACGTCGGCGAGGGCTTCCATGCGCACGATGACGGCGGCGAGCTGCTGGGCGCCGGTGACCTCGAGCGTGAGGAAGACGATCGCCCGAGAGCCCTCGCGGGCGTTCAGACTGATGTCGGCGATGTTGACGCCGACTTCGGCGAGAACCTGGGTGAGGGCATGGAGCATCCCGACGCGGTCCGACACGACGATCTCGAGCTTCGCCGGATGCATGGCGCCCTCGGGCACAAGCCACTCGCACGGCAGAACCCGCGCGCCGTCGCGGGTCGCCAGGTGCTTCAGATTCGCGCACTGAGCTTTGTGCACCGTCAGGCCGCCGCCCCGCGTGAGGTACCCGACGACCGGATCGCCGGGCAGCGGGTCGCAGCACTTGGCGAGGGCGAACACGAGGCCCTCCATACCCGCCACGGAGATGTCGAAAGTGTCCCCGCGCGCGCGGCGGCGCTTGCGGAGGAGGTGCCGGTCGCTCAGGGCCTTGAGCCAGGACTCGATCTCCGACTCCTGCAGGCGCCGCATGACGGTTTCGACGGCCAGGTCGCTCGTGCCGAGGTGGGCGAGCATCGTGTCGATGGTCTTGTAGTTCAGGCCCTCGGCGACGCGCTGCAGCGACTCCTCGTTGACCAGCCGCTCACCCTCTTCGCCCAAGCGGCGCGCTTCGCGCTCGAGAAGCGAGCGCCCGGCGCGGACGTTGTCGTCGAAGTTGAGCTTCCGGAAGTAGGCGTGGATCTTCGCGCGCGCGGCGCTGGTCTGGACGAACGACAGCCAGTCGCGGCTCGGCTGGCTGTTCCGCCGTCGGTCGAGTTCGCAGATGTCCCCGTTCCGGAGTTCGTACTCGAGAGGCACCCGGCGGCCGTTCACCTTCGCGCCGGTGCACTCGTGGCCGAGCAGCGTGTGGATGCGGTAGGCGAAGTCGACGGGCGTGGAGCCGCGGGGCAGTTCGATCAGGTCGCCCTTCGGACTGAACACGAAGACCTGCTCCTGGAACAAGTCCTGCTCCAGGGAGCGCATGAAGTCGCCGTCCTCGGGCACGTCGCCGCTCAGATCCAGGAGCTGCCGGAGCCAGGAGAGCTTGCGGTCGAAGTCGGTGAAAGGCCCCGACTCCTCCTTATACCGCCAGTGGGCCGCGATGCCGTACTCGCAGACCCGGTGCATCTCCCACGTGCGGATCTGGACCTCGAGCGGGGTGCCGGCCGGGCCGATCACTTTCGTGTGCAGCGAGCGGTAGCCGTTCGCTTTGGGCTTGGCGATGTGGTCGGCGAACATCTCGGGAAGCGGCACCCAGAGTTCATGCACGACGCCGAGCGCCGCGTACGACTCGGCCACCGTGAAGACCATGACGCGGAGGGCTATCAGATCGAAGATCTGCTCGAAATCGAGTTCCTGCCGCATCATCTTCTGGAAGATCGAGTAGAAGTGCTTCGGACGACCGTGGACCTCGGCGTCGATCCCCGCGGCGTGCAGCTTCTCCTCGAGTTGCGACGTCGCCTCAGCCACCAGCCGCTCACGCTCGTCCCGCGTGCGGGCCACCTTGACCTTGATGGTCTGGTAGGCCTCGGGATCGATGACTTCCAGCGCGAGGTCCTCGAGTTCGGCTCGGAGGCGCTGCATGCCCAGGCGGTGGGCGAGAGGGGCGTAGATGCGGAGGGTCTCTTCGGCGATGTCGCGCTTCTTCTGGTCGCGGAACGGGGCCAGGGTGCGCATGTTGTGTAGTCGGTCGGCGAGCTTGATGATGATGACCCGGATGTCTTTGGCCATCGCCACGATCAGGCGGCGGAAGTTCTGGGCCTGGGTCTCCACGCGGCTTCGGAAGCGTATCCCGCCGAGTTTGGTGACCCCGTCGACCAGACGCGCGACCGTGTCTCCGAACTCCTTGCGGACCTCCTCCAGGTCGACGTCCGTGTCCTCGACAGCGTCGTGGAGCAGGGCCGCTTGCAGGGTGGCGAGGTCGGTGTTGATGCCCGCGAGGATGATCGCCACGGAGAGGGGATGGACGATGAAAGGGTCGCCGGTCTTCCGCTCCTGCCCCTCGTGCGCCTTGGCGGCGAACTCGTAGGCCCGCTCCAGATCGCGCGTGTCCGCGTCCGGATAGTAGCGACGGACCTCCTCGACCAGGTCCTCCACCGTGGGCGGTAAAGCGGTTGCGGCCTTCTGCGTCACGCGCACTCCCTAACGGCTCCCGGAGAGCCCTCTCCTTCGGTGAGTGTAGCATAGGCCCGGCGGGGGATGAAGACCCGCTCCCGGGTCGCCGGCCGGCCGACGCCTACGCCCACCCGAGCGACTCCCGCAGCGCGCACGCGGTCATGTAGACCGCGAAGACGACCAGCAGGAGGGCGCCGTGCCAACGCTTCACGGTCGCTCCCCGGTTGACCAGAGCCATCAGGAGGAGCGTGACGGCGAGCATCGGGGCGACGTCCCACACCAGGGCCGATCGCGGCACGCGGAGCGGGGTGATCAGGGAGGACGCGCCCAGCACGAGCATCACGTTGAAGAGATTCGAGCCGACCACGTTCCCGACCGAGAGGCCGTCATGCCCGCGCGCGGCGGCAACGACCGAGGCGGCCAGTTCGGGCAGCGACGTGCCGACCGCCACGATGGTCACGCCAATCACGAGCTTGCTCACTCCAAGCGCCTCCGCGACGTCGCAAGCCCCCGTCACCAGGAGGTGCGCGCCGATGCCGAGCCCGGCCAGGCCGAGGGCGATCAGCGCCGCGTCGCGCGCCCGCAGCCGAGCGGGCTTCGGGACGGCGTCGCCGTTCGCGGCGGCGAGGGCGTCCCCGGCGGCCCTGGCCCGGAGCGCCGAGCGAACGCACCACACCGTGTAGGCGACCGCGGCCGCCAGGAGGACGGCGCCCTCGACCCGGCTGATGCGTCCGTCCAGTGTGAGAGGGACCACGCCCGCCGAGACCGCGACCAGGATGGGCAGGTCCGCGCGGACCACTCGGCGCTCCAGCGGAATCGGACGCACGAGCGCCGCGAGGCCGAGGACCAGCGCGATGTTCGCGATGTTGGAGCCGACGGCGTTTCCCACCGCGAGCTGGGTGCTGTTCTCGCCGCCGCTCGCTCCGAGCGCTTCCTTCACGGCCGCCGCCAGCCCCACGACCAGTTCCGGGGCGGAGGTGCCGTACGCGACGATCGTCAGCCCGATCACGACCGACGAGATGCGCAGGGCCTCCGCGACGCGGCTGCCGCCCCGCACCAGGGCCTCCGCCGCACCGAGCACGATCGCTCCGCCAACAACGATGAGCGTCAAGGAACCGATCAGGGCGCTTCGTCCTTTCGTCCTCGAGGTCGTTCGGTCAGGCCCTCCGAAGCCGCGCGTCCAGGGCGCTCACGAGAGACGCATGGTGGTCGACCAGCATGGTGGGCGGAGTCTCCTCGATCACGGCTCGGAGGAGGTCGCGCGCGTACGCCGCCAGCTCGAGGGCGCCCTCCGAGTCGCCGAGTTCGCTCAGCGCGAGCGAGAGTTCGAGGCTGATTCGCCAGGCGGGATCGAGAAGGTCCAAGCTGGCGGCGGTCTCCAGCGCTTGCTCTAGACACGCGACGGCGGCTTCGGTCGCGTCCTCGCTCCGGAATCGCAGGCCCGCGGCGTGGTCGATGGCCATCCCGATGACCGGGCTGTCCATGTGAGCGCTCAGCTCGCGCGCGCGGCTCTCGTGCGCGAGCGCGTCCGGCGCCGCTCCCGACCGAGCGTAGGCAAGGGCGACGGACGCCTCGACCCACGCCAACCACGGTCGGGACCCGGCATCCCCGCTTGCGGCCGCGACGGCCTCGGAGCAGGCCTCCCGCAGCTCCATGCCGGCCGCGCCCTCGGACGCGAGGTGCGTCGCGGCGAGCCCGATGAGGGCTCGCGCGCGCGAGTGCAGCCACCGGCCGCCCGTCTCGCGCGCGTTGGCGATCCGAGTCTGCGCGCCCGCCCGATCGTGAAGGAGCGCGTGCACGTACGCCCCGACGCCCCAGTAGAGGCTGGTCAACCCGCGGGGATCGCCGGCTTCGCGGGCCACTTCGCGCAGCGCGTGCAGGCGCGCGGCCGCCTCGCGGAAGCTCCCCGCCAGCGCCCGGCCGACCGAGGCCTCGGCGAGCATCGTCCCCGCCATGACCTCGTGTCCCGCGGAGCGGAACGCCTCGGCGCTGGACGCGAACTCCTCGCTGGCCTCGTCGATCGCGCCCGACCAGAGCAGAGCCACGCTCCGGTTGGCGCGGAGATAGCAGCGCAGCAAGGGGTCGTGCGCCGCGGCCACGCGGGCCATGGCGACGTCGGAGACCTCGATCGCGCGCCGGAGCCAGCCGCCGTCGGCGCACGCGGACGCGTAGTTCACAAGCGCGCCGGGCGGCATCGCCTCGAGCGAGCCGGCCGCTTCGAGCATCTCGCTTTCACACAGGGCCTTGGCCTCCTCGTAGCGGTTGGCCATGACCAGATTGCCGAGATGCACCGTGAGCGCCGACTCATGCTCGATCGCCCCGCCGAGACGCGTAGAGAGCCGGTACGCCTCCACGGAGTGGGCAACCGCCCTGTCGCGCAGCCTCAAACACGTCGCGAGGGCGCTGGCGTCGGTGAGGCAGCGGATCTTCTCGCGCCCGTCGGGGAGGCCCCGCGTGAGAGCCCCGAGCGCTTCCAGGTCGGCCTCCGCGGCGTCGCGGTCTCCCTGACGGCGGGACGCCTCTCCGTGGCCCCGAAGCAGCGCCGCGCGGGTGGTCGGAGCGCCCAGGCCCCGATCCAGAGCCAGACTTCCCAAGGCGCGGGCCACCGTCCAGGCTCGGGCGGCGGGCCCTTGGGAGACAGACTCCGACTCCTCGGGCGAGTACGCGCCCACCCACTCGGCGACCACGTCGGTGAGTCCGCCGGCGACGCCGAGCAGCACGTCATCGCCGGTCCGCTCGTCAAGCAGGGACGCCGCGCGCACCACCGTGGGGGCGACTCCAACCAAGCGCCTCACTCGGACTTGATCGAGTCGCTCGTCCGTGCACCGGAGGGTGAGAAGCTCCAGAAGACGGGAATCGACCTCCGCCCGCCGTCCGTAGGCGTCGTCCAGCGCCTCATGCAGCCAGGCGCGCACGGGCGCGAGCATCCGGTAGTCGGTGCGCCCGCCGGGAATCTCTCGCTTCTCCAGAAGCGAGCGGCGCGCGAGATCGGCCAACCGCTCCGCCATATCGTCCTCGTCGAGCGCGAGCGCCGCGCCTTCGGCCGTGAACGCGCCCTCAAGCATGGACGCTCCCTCGAGGAGTCGCCGTTGGGCCGGATCCAGGCCGGCCACCGACGTGGCGATCGAGTCGCGCAGGACGTCCGCGCCCGTCCCGGCGCCGCCCGTCTCGACCTCGGCGAGCAGCTCTGAGGGGCTGTGGTAGACCATGCGCCCTCCGACCAGCTCCAAGGCGAGAGGCAGGCGGTCGAGCGCGTCGCAGAGCCGCCGCGCGTCCTCCACGCGGTCGGGCGTGATCTCCCAGTACGGATCGGTCCTGCGGGCCGCGTCCAGCAGGAGTTGGAGGCCTTCGTCCGCGTCGGGCTCCGACGCGCCGTGGAGCGGCCCCACGCGCTTGGGCGCCTCCCGCGCGACGCCAAGCGGGCGGCGCGAGGTCAGGAGCGCCATGCTGCGCGGGACCGATCGGAGGACGCGAAGGGTCTGATCGACGTCGAGGCCCCAGGCGTCCCAACCGTCGACCACGAGGAGGCCTTCGAGGTCCGCGAGAGACTGGCCTTCGCCCACCGCGCCCACGGCCGCGAGAACCCGCTCCAGTTCCCTCGTTGGGTCGCCGGCGGGATCGAGGTCGCCCGGCCCGAGCCAGAAGACGCCGTCGGTCACGTCCGCGCAGAGCGTCTCGGCGACCGCGAGCGCGAGCGCCGACTTGCCGACTCCGGCCGGCCCTACGAGCGTCACCGGGCCGGTGCGCTCCCCAAGCGCCGCCACCGTCTCCTCCAGCAGCGCCTCGCGCCCGATCAGCCGCGTCGTGCGCTCGGGCAGGTTGTTGGGCACCGTCTTGCGCGTGCGCGGCACCGCCGCCCCGCGGCGCGCGTCCCTGGGCTGAAGCTCTCCGATCTCGACGGCTTCGGCCGTCCAAGCGAGCGGCTGAGCGCCCCAGGGCGTGACCATGAACCCACGGTGGTCGCTGAGACTCTCGATCGCGCGCGCCGAGGCGAGCACCTGCCCCGGCCGCGCCGCCCAGCACAGCCCGGCCGCGATCTGCTCGCGCAGGGCGCTGGAACCGCCGGCGTCCGCCACGTCCACCCCGACGCACGGCGGTGGAAGACCGCGCCCGCCGCTCGCGGCCCAATCAAGGAGTTCCAGCAGAGCCGCCCCGCACGCCGTCTCGCTCTCGAACTCCGCCGCGACCGTCAACCTGCCCGGGCGCACCTGCCCACCGCCGCGCCGAGCGATCTCCCCGACGACGCGCGCGAGAGGCTCCGGGAGTTCGGCGTGGGCCGGCTCCCGCAGCGGCGGTCGCGCTTTGACGATGAACGGCATGGCGGTCACCCCATGCGGACGAGTCGGTCCTACAGCCCCAGGATCAGGATCAGATGGAGCGCCTGCGGTCCGTGCGCGGGCACAACCAGCGTCTTCTCCACATCGGCCGTGCGGCTCGGTCCGGAGATCACCGCGGCGCACGACGCCTCCGACGCCGAGACGTTCGCGAAGAGCGTCGCGAGCGAGTCCACAAGCGAGGACTCCCGCGCCAGCACCATCTGCTCCGGCGGCAAGAGCGAGGCCGACCGCGCCCAGCCCTCTCGCGACCGCACCGCGTAGCTGCCGGTCTCGACGCACAGCCAATCCGCTTCGCACAGCGCCGCATCGGCCTCGGCCGGTTGCGCGTCGCACGTGAGGCGGAGGCCCTTCCCCACGGCACGGTCCAGGACCTCGCGACAGAGTCGGGATGGATGCACCGTGAGCCGCGTCACATCGCGCGTCCGGAGCGTCTCCGCGACCGCCTCCGCCGCCCGCTCGACGGACTCGACCGCCTGGAAGGACCCGTAGACCTCGCCGCCGACGGTCAGGAAGCGCCGGAACCTCTCGGCGAAGCGCTCGACGTCCGAGCCGCACGGCTCGCCCCAACCGACGCCCGAGGCCATCGCGGGCGGGCGCTCGAGTCGAGGCGCGCGCGCCCCCCGCCGCAGCCGCTTGAGGATCTCGTCACGCGCGGGCGTCACGGCTCGTCACCGCCCTCGTCCCGCCACAACCGCGCGAACCGCTTGCCCGAGCACTCGGGCAGTTCGCGGCCCAGGCTCCACGCGCGGGCGGGGCCCATCCGAACCCGTCCCTGGCGGCGCGACCGCATCCGGGTGACCA
>CAZCER010000033.1:0-14598 GCA_964497385.1 uncultured Armatimonadia bacterium
GGCCGCGGCGGCCGCCGCGGCGATTCCGGGGGCGCGCGTCGACGCCTCCGCGCGCACGCGGCTGATGCAGGCCGGCAGGTCGATGCGGACAGGGCAGACCTCCGCGCACGCCCCGCAGAGCGTGCAGGCGTCAGCCATCTCCGCCGCCTCGGGCGCCCCGAGGAACGCGCCAAGGGCGATCCCGATCGGGCCCGGGTAGACCCAGCCGTAGGCCTGCCCGCCGGTGACGCCGTAGACGGGGCACGCGTTCAGGCAGGCGCCGCACCGGATGCAGGCAAGGGCCTCCCACAGGTGGTCGCGACGGAGCAACTCACTGCGTCCGTTGTCGAGAAGGACGATGTCCACCGCGTCCGGTCCGTCGGTCTCTCCGGGCCGACGCGGGCCGCGCAGGACGTTCACGTAGCAGTTCTGCCTCTGCCCCGTGGAACTCGAGGCGAGAAGCACGAGGCACTCGTGGAGGGAAGCGAGGTCCGGCATCACCTTCTCGACGCCCGTCGCGACCACGAGCCTTCGAGGGATCGAGGTGCAGAGACCGGCGTTCCCCTCGTTGGTGCACACCACCGCGGCGCCCTCCGCCGCGGTCAGGAAGTTCGCCCCGCACATGCCGACCTCGGCGTTCAGAAACGCCTCGCGCAGGTGCGCCCGAGCGGCGAGGCTGATCGCGCGCGGATCGTTGTCCTCCGGGATCTCGAGCCCGAGTCGGGTGCGGAAGACGGCCGCGATGTCCCCCGCGGACATGTGGATGACGGGCGCCACGATGTGGCTGGGGGTGGAGTTCGCGAGTTGGATGACGTACTCCCCTAGATCGGTCTCGATGACCGCGACTCCGGCCTTCGCGAGGGCCTCCCGAAGCCCGATCTCCTCGGTGACCATCGATTTGGACTTCACGAGCGGCGTCGCCGGCTTGCCCACCAAGCCCACGATCAGGCGGTTGGCTTCCTCGCGGGTCGCCGCGTAGTGGATCCTCGCCCCCCAGGCCGAGGCGTTCCGTTCGAACTCCTCGAGCAGGTCGGGAAGACGCTCGAGCGCATGACGACGCCTCTGGGCGGCCGCGTCGCGCAGGGCCTCCCAGTCGGAGCGCTCGCGCACGCGCTCCGCCCGGGCGGCGACGGTGTGGGTCAACGCTTTGTCCAGGCGAGCGGCAAGTTCCGGACTCGCGGACGCGGCCGCCATGCGGGAACGGAGGGTTCGCTTCACAGGCCGACCCCTCTCGCGAGCAGGCAGGCGATGTGCTCGAACCGGAGCGTGAGACCCCGCCGGCGCGCGCGCCCCTCAAGGTGCATCAGGCAGGCCGGATCCACCCCGGTCAACACCTGGGCGCCCACGCTCGCGGCGTCGTCGAGTTTGCGGTCGGCGAGCGCCGTCGAGACCTCGGGCAGCTTCACGGAGAACACCCCGCCGAAACCGCAACAGGTCTCCGGGTGGGCGAGCGGCGCGTAGTCCAGGTCCCTCACGCTCTCGAGCAGCGCTTCAGGCTGGCGCGAGACGCCGAGCGCGCGGAGGGCGTGACAGGACTTGTGAAGGGTCACTCTCTCATGGACGCGGGCGCCGACGTCGGTCGCTGAGGCCGCGTCCACGAGAAACTCCGTCAGTTCGTACACGGCAGGCGCCACGCGAGCGTGCAGGCGAAGCTCCGGCTCCGAGATCGCCAGTTCGGGGTAGTGAAGCTTCACCATCGCCGCGCACGAGCCCGACGGGCACACGATCGCCTCCGCGCCCTCATCCAGCGCGCGACCGAAGAGGCGCAGGAATCGGCGCGCGGCAACGCGCGCGATTTCGCGCTGGCCGGCGTTGAACGCGGGCTGCCCGCAGCACGTTTGGCCTCGTGGCGCATGGACGGTGTGACCGAGACGCCGGAGGAGCCTCGCGGTGGCCAGGGCGACCTCGGGCTGGAGATGTTCCACATAGCAGGGGACGAACAGCGCGATATGCATGGCGGGTCCGACCGCATCTTGGCGTCGTCCGGCTCACCTCCTTCCGGAGGTTCGTCGAAGGGCGTCGGCGCGCGGACGCGAAGAATCCTCTCCGGACCGACCGGGGAGGGCGCTCGCCGCGGCGCCGGGCCGCTCGCACTCGCGGAAGGACCGGTCTTGAAGAAGCCTAACCTGAGCCCCGGACTCGTGGGTCTGGACATCGGTTTCCATCTCGCGGCCTGCGTCTTGGTCGGCTACGGGATCGGTTGGCTCATCGACCGGAACCTGGCGTGGGAGACCCCGTGGTTCACGATGGTGTTTGTGCTCCTCGGCGCCGGGGCGGGGCTTCAGTACGTCGTGCGGCTCGCCGCGCGCATCGGCGATGACGACAACCCCTACGCCCCGCGGGACGACGACCCTTCCGCGGCGAAGGGCGGTTCCGAGGATGACGCGCGATGACCCCCGACCGCGCCCGGATCCACTCGATCCACCGAGACTCCGCCTGGTTCACGGCTCTGCTCGCGCTGATCGCGGCGAAGCGGTTCGCTTGCCCCTGGCAAGTGTGGGGCGGGCTTCTCGCCGGCGCGGGGCTTGCTCTGCTGGTGCTCGCGTCGTTCGAACTGGCGGTCACGTGGGCGACGGCGCCGGAGCGGGCGGCGCTTCCCGCGCGCCAGCGCTCGACGCGCGTGATGATCGTCGCCCTCGGCCAGGCGCCGGCGCTGGCCGGGTTGATGTACGTCTTCGTGACTCGACTCGAGATGGATGGGCCGGCGATCGCGGCCGGGGTGTCGGTCCCGATGCTCGTAGGGCTCCTCAAGGCGCTCGGCCGGGCCTGGGGGAGATGGGCGGCTTCCTACCGCGACGGCGGAGGACCGGATTCGGACAGCGGCGAATAGCAGGGTCGGCGCGAACCGGAGGTGACCTTGACGCCTGATACATGGCTAGTTCGACTCGTGGGAAGCGGCGCGGAGGCCGAGGCCGCCGGGCGCGCCGCCGAGGCGGGGGCCGCGCACGGCTCCGGCCATCTGTGGCCGGAGCAGCACACGCTGCTCTACTGGCCCGCCAAGGTTCTGCACGACGTCTTCGTGTGGGCCCTCGAGACCGTCGGCGTGTCCGAGGCGCGGGCTTCGGATCTCGGCGAGGCGTTCTTCCAGCCCTTCCTCGTGAACACGTGGCTTCTCTGCGTCGGGCTGATCGTGGTCGCCTACCTGGTGCGCAAGAACCTCAAACGCATCCCGGAGCGGGGCCTGGCCGGCTTCATGGAGATGGTCGTCGAGTCGCTCTACAACTTCACGCGCGATTCGATCGGCCGCGGCGGCGAGGCGCACGCGCCGTTCATCGCGAGCCTGTTTCTGTTCATCACCACCGCGAACTGGATGGGGCTCGTTCCCGGACTCATGTCCCCGATCGGGGTCTCCGGCGAGGAGGCGCTCACCGGCCTCAACACGACGGCCGGGCTCGCGCTGGTCGCGATCGTGTACGTGCACTGGGTCGCCATCAAGAAGACGGGGCTCAAGAGCTACCTGATGCACTTCGTCGGCGAGCCGGTGTGGCTCGCGCCGCTGAACGTGCCGATGCACCTCATCGGAGAACTGGCCCGGCCCCTGTCGCTTGCTTTCCGTCTCTTTGGCAACATCGGCGGCGAGGACAAGGTCTTGCACCTCTTGGCCGTCTTCCTGTTTCTGGCGGCGTTCCCGCTGCACGCCCCGATGACGCTTTTCGGCGTGTTCACGGGCCTGCTGCAGGCTTACGTGTTCACGGCGCTCACCTGTTCGTACATCGCCGGCTTCCTCGAGCACCACGCGGAGGAGCACGGCGAAGGACATTCCGAGCCCGAGATGGCTCACGCTTAGGTCTTTCACGCACGTGTGAATGGGAGGAAACACCATGATCTATTTCGGTCTTCTGGCGCTCGCCGTCGGGCTTGGGCTGCCCATCGCCGTTCTCTCCTGCGGCCTGGGACAGGGCAAGGCGGCCGCGTCGGCGTTCGAGAGCATCGCGCGGCAGCCGGGCTCCGCGGGAGCCATTCGCAGCACGCTGATCATCTCGCTCGCGCTGATCGAGTCGCTCGTCATCTACGCGCTGCTCATGTTCTTCATGCTGCAGGGCAAGCTCCCGAAGTCGGACGAGGTGCTCAAGGTTCTCGAGAGCGCTGGCATCCTCTAGGCGCCCGGCGAGCGCACCGCACATCCGCGCCGCACGGTCGTTCCCCTGACGGGGACGGCGGCGACGGGTTCGCTAGAGGAGGTCCGCCATGGCGGAGATCTTGGAGTCCATAGGTCTCGAGCCGCGCGTCATCGTTCTACAGTCGCTGTCGTTCGTGCTGCTCTATTGGGTGCTCCGCAGGTTCCTCTTCGGCCCGATCGGGAACATGGTCGAGTCCAGGAACCGCGAGGTCGCGGAGCGCCTCGAGAACGCCGAGCGCGACGAGAAGGCCATGGAGGCCGTTCGGACCGAGTACGAGCGTCGGATCGCGGAGATCGAGACCGAGGCTCGCGATCGGATTCAGACGGCCATGACCGAGGCCCACCGGATCGCGGAGGACATCAAGGACCGCGCCCGCCGCGAGGCCGAGGAGATTCGCGCCCGTGGCCTGGTGCAGATCCAGCAGGAGAAGGAGAAGGCGCTCAAGGAGATCCAGGACCAAGTCGTGGATCTCGCCGTCTCCGCCGCGCAGGCCGCGGTTCGCAACACCTGCGACGAGCGCGCCAACCGCGAGCTGATCGGCGCGTTTGTCCGTGAGGCCGAGGCCGGCGTCTCCTGAGGAGCAGTCGAAGCGGCATGCAGAACATACGGGCAGCCAGACGATACGCGAGGGCGTTCTTCGAGATCTCCCTTGAGCGCGATCGCGTGCGCGACGCCTACCGCGAACTCCAGACGGCTTGCGCGCGCATCGCTTCCGTCCCGGACGCCGTGCGCGTTCTAGAGCAGCCGTTCATCTCGAATCCGATCAAGCTCCGCGCGTGCGAGATCGTGCTGAGCGAGGCGGTCTCCGAGGAGACGATCGCGTTCGTGAAGCTCCTCGTCTCCCGAGATCGGGGCGATCTGCTCGAGGTGATCGTCGAGGAGTACCGGCGTCTCTGGCACGAGCACGAGGGCATCAAGATCGCCCACATCACGTCCGCGGTCGCCCTCACGCCCGAGGAGATCGGCGCCCTCTCAGAGACCTTCGGGCGCATCACCGGATGCCGGATCGACCCCCAACCCGAGGTCGACCCCGAGATCCTGGGCGGCATCGTCGTCGTGATCGACGACCGCGTCTGGGATGGCAGCGTCCGAAGCGCGCTGGAACGGATCCGCAGCGACCTGAAGTCGAGCGACGTGGTTGGCGCTGTCCGAGAGCGCCTTGTCGCCCAGTCGAGCGCCTAGCGCGTCGCGGCGGGCGGCACTTGTGTGTCGGGAATGGAGTACGGCATGGGAATACGGCCTGAGGAAGTCACGAGCATCCTCAAGAAAGAACTCGAGTCCTACTCCGTCGCCACCGATCTGGCCGGCGTCGGCGTGGTGCTCACCGTCGGCGACGGCATCGCCCGCGTCTATGGTCTTGCGGACGCGATGGCTGGTGAGCTTCTGGAGTTCCCGCCCGACCCCGACACCGGCCAGCCGGTCATGGGTATGGCCCTGAACCTCGAAGAGGACAGCGTGAGCGCCGTCCTTCTCGGCTCCGACGTGGGCATCAAAGAGGGCGACCAGGTCAAGACGACCGGCCGCATCGCGGAGGTGCCCGTCGGCGAGGCGCTCTTCGGGCGCGTCGTCGACGCCCTCGGACGGCCGCTCGACGGCAAAGGCCCGATCGTGAGTTCGGTCACCCGTCCGATCGAGCAGCTCGCCCCGACCGTCATCGAGCGCCAGCCCGTGAAGGAACCGCTCCAGACCGGCCTCAAGTCGATCGACTCCATGATCCCCATCGGGCGCGGCCAGCGGGAACTCATCATTGGCGACCGTCAGACCGGGAAGACCGCCCTCGCGGTCGACGCGATCATCAACCAGCGCGACACGGACGTTTTCTGCATCTACGTCGCGATCGGGCAGAAGCAAAGCACCGTTCGAAGCGTCGTGGACACGCTCGAGAAGTACGGGGCGATGGACTACACCGTCGTCGTCTCGGCCACCGCCAGCGCCGCCGCCTCGCTGCAGTACATCGCCCCCTACGCGGGATGCGCGATGGGCGAGTATCTGCGCGACACCGGCAAGCACTGCTTGATTGTCTACGATGACCTCTCGAAGCACGCGCAAGCCTACCGCCAGGTCTCGCTGCTGCTCCGGCGCCCCCCCGGCCGTGAGGCGTTTCCGGGCGACATCTTCAACCTGCACTCGCGCCTCCTCGAGCGCGCCGCGAAGCTCGCCGACAACGCCCCGCGGCTCAATCCGCTCTTCGAAGCGGGGGGCGGGTCCCTGACGGCTCTGCCGATCATCGAGACCCAGGCCGGCGACTACTCCGCGTACATCCCGACGAACGTCATCTCCATCACCGATGGGCAGATCTACCTCGAGAGCGACCTGTTCTACTCCGGCCAGCGCCCCGCGGTGAACGTCGGGATCAGCGTGAGCCGCGTCGGCGGAAGCGCGCAGATCAAGGCCATGCGTCGCGTGGCCGGCATGCTGCGACTCGACCTCGCGCAGCACGCCGAGCTGGCGGCGTTCGCCCAGTTCTCGAGCGACCTCGACGCCGAGACGCGCGGGCAACTCGAGCGCGGCACGCGTCTGCTCCAGATGCTCCGACAAGGGCAGTACGCGCCGATGAGCGCGGTCGACCAGGTGCTCATCATCTTCGCGGGCATCCGCGGGCATTTGGACGGCCTGCCCGTCGAGGAGGTCAACGCCTTCGAGGGCCCCTTCATCCAGTGGGTCCACCGGCGTCACCCGGAGATCGTGGACGCCATCCAGGCGACGCTGCAGATCAGCGACGAGACCGAGCAAGCTCTCGGCGCCGCCTGCAAGGAGGCGACCGCCCTCTACCTCGCCGGCAAGCTGAAGGCCGAGGCCGAGAGCGAAGCGTCCGAGAGCCAGACCCAGGGCGAAGCGAGTGAGTGACCCGGAGCTGAGTGAGCCGCCTTGCTGAGCGTTCGACAGATCCGCCGCAAGATCCGCACCGTCCGCAACATCCACAAGATCACGGACGCGATGAAGCGCGTCGCCGCCGCCAAGCTCCGGCGCGCCCAAGACCGCGTCGCGGCGGCTCGCCCCTACGCCGAGAAGCTCGCGGAGATCATGATGCGGGTCGGGGGCCACGCGGGGGAGATCGAGCACCCGCTCCTCGAGGTGCGGCCGGCCGAGAACGTCGTGCTCGTCGTCGTCGGCAGCGACCGCGGGCTCTGCGGCTCCTACAACGGCAATCTCTGCCGCCGAGCCCAGCGCTTCATCGAGGAGTGCCCTCACCCCGTCAAGCTCGTGACCGTGAACAAGAAGGCGGACGCTTTCTTCCGGCACCGCCAGGCGCCCATCCTGCGGACGTTCCGGGAGCTTTCGGGCGACTCGACCGCCGTGCAGGTGGCCGAGCTGTCCTCGTACCTGCGCGATCTGTACGCCCAGGGCGAGGCGGACGAGGTCTACGTGTGCTACAACGAGTTCGTGTCGGCCGTTTTGCAGCAGCCGACCATCCAGAAGTTCCTGCCTTTCGCCCACGAGGCCGAGCCGGCGCTGGACGTTCCGGCCGGCGATGAGGGCATGCCCCGGGCCGAAACCGAGTACATCTTCGAGCCGGACGCGCGGGCGATCCTGCTCGAGCTGATCCCGGCCTATGTGGATACGCAGGTGTTCCACGTCATCCTGGAGGCGACCGCGAGCGAACACGGCGCCCGCATGTGCGCGATGACGAACGCGACGGACAATGCCGCCGAGATGCTCGCCGACCTGACGCTCACCTACAACAAGGCGCGTCAGGCCGGCATCACGACAGAGTTGCTCGAGATCGTGAGCGGGGCGGAAGCCCTGACCGAGCGCTAGGCGAGCGTTCTCGAAACAGTGAGGTGGACCCGTTGGAGAACCTCGGCAAGGTCGTCCAGGTCACCGGACCGGTTGTGGACGTGCAGTTCGATCCGGAGTCGCTGCCCGCGATTCACAACGCCATCCATCTGGATCTGGAGGGCGGAGAGCACCAGAAAGCACGGCGGCTCGTCCTCGAGGTCGCCCAGCACCTCGGTGACAACTGCGTGCGGTGCGTGGCGATGTCCACGACCGAGGGACTTCGGCGCAGCCAGCCCGCGCTTGACACCGGCGCCCCCATTACGATTCCGGTGGGCCCCGGCACGCTTGGACGCGTCATCGACCTCCTCGGACAGCCGATCGACGAGGCCGGGCCCGTCGAGGCCGCGGATCACTACCCGATCCACCGCTCGGCGCCGACCTTCGAGGAGCAACTCACCGCCGACGAACTCTTCGAGACGGGCATCAAGGTCATCGACCTTCTCGAGCCCTACGCCCGCGGCGGCAAGATCGGCCTCTTCGGGGGCGCGGGCGTCGGCAAGACCGTTCTCATCCAGGAACTCATCCGGAACATCTCCGAAGTCCACAAGGGCGTCTCGGTGTTCGGCGGCGTCGGAGAGCGCACCCGCGAGGGAAACGACCTCTTCCTCGAGATGAAGGAGTCCGGCGTCATCGCGTCGACCTGCCTCGTCTTCGGGCAGATGGACCAGCCCCCAGGCGCCCGTCTGCGCGTGGGACTCACGGCCCTCACCTCGGCCGAGTTCTTCCGCGACCAGGGACAGGACGTGCTCCTCTTCATCGACAACATCTTCCGGTTCGTGCAGGCCGGTTCCGAAGTCTCCGCTCTCCTCGGTCGCATGCCCTCCGCTGTGGGCTACCAGCCGACCCTCGCGGCGGAGATGGGCGAACTCCAGGAGCGCATCACCTCCACCACGACCGGCTCGATCACCTCGGTCCAGGCCATCTACGTCCCTGCGGACGACCCCACCGACCCCGCGCCTGCCGCGACTTTCGCCCATCTCGACGCGACCACGATGCTCCAGCGCTCGATCGCCGAGCTGGGCATCTACCCCGCCGTCGATCCGCTCGAGTCCACGTCCCGGATCCTCGATCCGCGCGTTGTCGGAGAGCGGCACTACCGGGTCGCCCGTGACGTTCAGGCCGTCCTGCAGCGCTATCGCGACCTCCGCGACATCATCGCCATCCTCGGCATCGACGAACTCTCGGACGACGACAAGACGGCCGTGAACCGCGCGCGCAAGATCCAGCGGTTCCTGTCCCAGCCCATGTTCGTCGCCGAGCAGTTCACCGGGATCGCGGGGCGCTACGTGAAGCTCGAGGACACGATCGAGGGATTTGAGAAGATCGTGGCCGGCGACCTCGACGACCTGCCCGAGCGCGCGTTCTTCATGGTTGGCACCATCGACGAGGCCGTCGACGCCGCCAAGAAGCGGGCGACGGGCGAAGAGGCCGCGGGCTAACGGCCCACGTCAGGTGAGGGCCCCCGCGGCCCTCGGCCCGGAGGCCGCCCCTGACGCGTCGCCCGTGCGAATCAGGCCCCGCCGGTCCCAAACGAACGGCGCAGGACGGCGAGGGGCCGAGGAAGGCCAGGTCCCGGATGAACAGACCCTTCAGGCTCGAGATCCTCACCCGAGAGCGATCCGTGCTCGTCACCGATGTTTTGGAGGTCGTCGCGCCGGGCACGGAAGGTTATTTCGGCGTCTGGGCCGAACACGCTCCGCTCATGTCGGCCCTGGGCGTCGGACTTGTGCATGTGGCCTTTCCCGACGGGGCTCGCGAGCGGATCGCGGTCTCGGGCGGCTTCATGGAGGTCGCGCCGCACAAGGCGATCATCCTGGCCGAGACCGCCGAACGGGCGGAGGAGATTGACCGCGCCAGGGCGGAACTGGCGCTCCGGCGGGCTCAAGAGCGGCTCGCGGAGGGCGCGTTCCCCGATGTCGACTCGGAGCGCGCGCGCCGAGCGTTGGCGCGGGCCTTGAATCGACTGAAGGTTCTGGAGAAGGACTAATCGACCGATTGTTCGTAGTTGTGCGGGAGAAGATGGTTTGGCGCTTCGCGCCAGCCGTTTGTGGTCCCTGGACATCGTGTTGGTGGTTGATGTAGCATCTGCCGCCGTGGTGAGTTGTGACGAGCCTGGCGGGATGCGTGCTGCCGGTGCGCCTCTGGTTCTGGCCACCAAGCAGATGGAGGAGGACCTGAGTGGACAAGCTTCTCGTGCGGGGTGGGCGCCCACTGCGCGGCACCGTACGTACAAGCGGCTCCAAGAACGCCTCACTCGGCGTCCTGGCCGCCACTCTCCTCGTGGAGGGTGTTTCCACGGTCCGCAACGTCCCTCGCACAGACGATGTGCGCATGCTGGCGAACATCATGCGCAGCCTTGGTGTAACTGTGGACATCGACGATGAGGGCACTGTTGTCGTCGATGCAACTCGCATCATCTCCCAGACACCTACGTACCATCTCGTGCGTCGTATGCGCGGTTCCTTTCACGTCGCCGGCCCACTGCTCACCCGCTTGGGCGGCGTCGACATCGGCATTCCCGGAGGGTGCGCCATCGGCTCGCGCCCCGTCGACTATCACATGCGCGGCTTCGAGGCCCTCGGGGCCGATGTGCGCCAACGCCACGGCCGCATGATCGCTCGGTGCCGCCGCCTTCGCGGCGCGCGAATCTACCTCGACCCGCGGTACTCGAGCGTCGGCGCGACCCTGAACCTGATGATGGCGGCCACCCGCGCCGAAGGCACGACGACGATCGAGAACGCCTCGCGCGACCCCGACGTCGTCGAGACGGCTCGCTTCCTCAAGCTCGCCGGCGCGAAGATCGACGGCGTGGGCACCTCGACCCTCGAGATCCACGGGGTCGACGAACTCGGCGGCGCCGTCGAGCACAGCGTGTGCGGCGACCGCATCGAGGCCGGCACCTTCCTCATCGGCGGGATCGCGACCCATGGGGACATCACGGTCACGGGCGTCGAACCGGGCCACCTCGAGCGCGTCATCGAGAAGCTCCGCGAAGCCAAGGTGGACGTCCAGGTGGGCCCCGACCGGATTCGCGCCGCCTGCGACCACCGGACCTCGGCCGTGGACATCGTCACCGCGCCGCACCCGGGCTTTCCCACCGACCTGCAGCCCATCTTCGCCGTGCTGGCGGCCACCGCCGAAGGCACGAGCGTCTTCGAGGAAGCCATCTTCGACGGCCGGCTCCAGTACGTGGACGAACTCCGCCGCATGAACGCGAAGATTCGCCGCGTCGGAAACGCCGGGAACGTCGCGATCATCGAGGGCGTCGACCAACTCTGCGGCGCCCCGGTCAAGGCCACCGATCTGCGCGCCGGCGCCGCGCTTCTCCTTGCGTCGCTCTGCGCCGAGGGCGAGTCCGAGATCTCCGGCATTGAGAACGTCGACCGCGGCTATGAGCGCATCGAGGAGAAGTTCTGCGTTTTGGGCGCGGACATCACCCGCGTCCCCACGCTGGAGCCGCAGGCTCCAGCCGCCGTAGGGGCGTGAGAGTCCGGCCCGACTCCAAACGATTCCACCGCCGTCCCGCCGTGTCCGAGGTGAACCTCCGCGGCGGGTTGCGCTTTCTGGACAGGGGCCGCATGGCGGTGTGGCAGGACGTGCGCGATCGTGGAAGCTCGGATGAGGAACCCATTTGCCAAGTGGTTCCGTATCGGGACCGACCTTGGCATCGATCTGGGCACCTCGAACATCCTCGTGTGGGCGCGGGGCCGAGGCCTGGTGCTCAATGAACCGTCGGTGGTGGCGGTCGAGAAGAGCACCGGCCGGGTCCTGGAGGTCGGCAGCGCCGCGCGAGAGATGCTCGGGAAGACGCCCGAGTACATCATCGCCGAGCGTCCGCTGCGCGACGGCGTCATCGCCGACTATACTCTGACGGAGCGCATGCTCCACCACATCATCGCGCGGATCGCCGGGCGTCGTCCCTTCTTTCGGCCTCGCGTCGTGCTCAGCGTGCCTTCGGGGATCACCAGCGTCGAGCGCCGCGCCGTGATCCAGGCCGCCGAGTCCGCCGGAGCCAAACGCGCCTACCCGATCGAGGAGCCCATGGCGGCCGCGATCGGAGCCGGCCTGCCCATCGAACTCGCCGGCGGCAACATGGTCATCGACATCGGCGGCGGAACGACCGACATGGCCGTCATCTCGCTGGGCGGAGCCGTACTGAGCACCTCGGTCCGCGTCGCGGGCTACCAGATGGATCTCGCCATCATGCGGCACGTGAAGCGCGTCCAGAATCTCGCTGTGGGCGAACGCACCGCCGAGGACATCAAGATCAGCATCGGCTCGGCCTTCGCGCTCGATCCCGAACTCACGATGTCCGTGCGCGGCCGCGACATGGTCTCCGGACTGCCCCGCACGATCACGGTTCACTCCGCCGACATCCGTGAGGCGCTCATGGAGCCGGTCGGGACCATCATCGACCGCGTGAAGTGGCTCCTCGAGCACACCGAGCCCGAACTCGGCGCCGACATCATCGAGCGCGGCATCACCCTGAGCGGCGGCGGAGCGCTCCTCCGAGGTCTCGACCGCCTCATCTCGATCGAGACCGCCATTCCGGTGCGCGTGGCCGAAGACCCGTTGACCTGCGTCGTCCGCGGCACGGGGCGCGCGCTTGAGCACATCGACGCCTTCGCCTACGCGCTCTTCGAGCCGCCGCCGCCGTCGCTGCCTGGAAACCTCTAGCTCTCCGGACCGCGCTCCCCCTGGGCGAGCCCCACGGCCCACGCCGCGCTCCGCTCAACCAGCGCCGGCAGCCGCACCGTGAACGTCGTCCCGACTCCCTCCTCGCTGCGAACCGCGATCTCGCCGCCGAGCTGCTTCACGACGGCCCGCACGATGGAGAGGCCGAGACCGGTGCCGACCGCGCAGTGCTCCTTCCCTCGCGACGACCGGAAGAACTCGTCATAGAGATGCGGCAGGTCGTTCTCGGCGATCCCGATCCCCGTATCCGAGACGCGGAGTTCCAGATGGGTCCGGTCGTGCGTGCCCGAGATCGTGACCGCGCCGTCGGGGCGGTTGTACTTGATCGCGTTCGAGACGAGGTTGGTCACGAGGTGCGACACGTCCTCCCTATCCGCGAGGATCGGCGGAAGGGTGTCGGGCATCTCGTCATGGAGCGTCACCCGGGCCTCGTGCGCCTGGTCGGCGAGGAGAGCGACGACCTCTTTCGCGATCGCCTGAACGCTTACACTCTCCAGGTACTCCTTCGGACGGCTCGTCCGCGAACGCGACAGGGCCAGAAGATCGTTCACCACCCCGAGCAGGCCCTCGATGCGCCCGCGGGCCCGGGACAGGAGGTCCTGCGCCGTTGGGGAGACGTCGCCGGCGTAGCCGTCGCCCACGGCTTGCAGCGAGCTGGAGATCGCGCCCAAGGGCGAGCGCAACTCGTGCGAGACGCGGCGCATGTAGGTGGTCTGCAGGATCTGCGTCGCCTGCAGGCTCTCGTAGGCCTCGGCGAGCAGATCGGCCTTCGAGCGCACCTCGGCCAGGAGCTGCTGGGCCTCCTGTTCGCGAGAGCGGAGCCTTAGGGCGATCGAGCTGACCAGGTAGACCGAGAAGTAGAGCAGCACCGCGAAAGCCCCCAGCCCCATGAGTTGCAGGCTGGAGACGCTCACTCCCTCGGGCGCGAAGCGGAAGTGGTCGGGCGGTCCGGTGAATAGGATGACCGCCGCGCCCAGCACCAGGCTGATCGTCGCCCAACCGTAGGCCGCTCGCTGGCTGAGGAGCACCGACGCGAAGGCCATGTGGAACACGTAGTAGGCCAGGAAGGGGCTGGCGTAGCCACCCGTTAGCGCCACGAAGCCGGTCAGAGCGGCAAGATCGAGGCCGATCTGAGCGCTCGCGAACACGGATGCGCGCGCCCTCCTTGGCTCGGCCTCGGGATCCGCGCTGATCCGGCGCCAGGACTGCATCAGGACGACGTTGTAGCCTGCGACGATCACCGCGAGACCGGCGATCATCACGATGTGCGTGGGCTCCTGTAGGCCGTGTAGGAAGTAGCTCACCACGGAGCCCCCCGCGCCAAGGCTCAGGGCCCCGAGCCACCTCAAGCGAACGAGCCACTCCACACGCGCTACGAGTTCGCGGTCCGCTATGTCCTCGGCGATGGACGCGTTGGGGTGCGACAAGTCGGGCTGGGCTTCGTGGCTCACTGCGACGCCTGCCTCTCCGTGTGGACGCGCGCCTCCCGCGTGATCCGCAGTTCCACGGGCGCGCTGATGGGACGCCCCCGAAACGTCAAGTACAGACGGACGCGGGGGTTCGGCCCCAAGCGATCCCCGCCTATCGCCGCGTGAAGAGAGACGCGCCGAAGCGGAGGCTGCGAGCCCTCGACCACAACCCTCGCGAGCCCGCCGTCCGGCCCCTCGACGCGAAGCTCCACGTCTCCGGACGGCCACGTCAGCTCTCCCGTGTTGGCGACGTCGGCGTCGATCCGCAGCGCCGATCCATCCGCGACCCTCGCCTCACCCGACGCGGACGCGTCGAGAGGCGCCTGGACGCCGTTCACGCGCACCAGGCCAAGCTCGCCCGCGATGTCGCGGAAGTTCTTTCCGGGCTCCCACGGCGAGCCGTCCGTCGCGACGAGCGCCGCGTCCGATGCGGCGAGTCCCTCAAGCCGGACGCCGACGCGCTCCGCCCTGCGCCCTGCGTCCTGGTACGCGTCGGCGACCTCGGCCAACACCGCCGCGTCGCGCGCGGCGCCGGCGGGCCACTCGACGAGAAC